>NZ_JBQKFA010000006.1:0-123699 GCF_052121015.1 Collinsella sp. LCP19S3_F2 | reverse complement strand
CCAAGTCAGACCATTTCAAATGGTTCGATGTCTGCCCGGATGCGACACATCTGGTGTGTCCATCCTCGCAGTATCCGGTTCTCAAGGTGCACGCCTGCGCCGGTTCCCGGTTCGACCGGGCCGCGCGGCAAGGAGATATATTGCCAGACCGGAGGGGCCCGCGGGGCGGGAATCTGGTTGCACACAACTCCTACACATTTATACCCGCAGCTGACGCTTGCCAGTCGTTACCTACCACTCGCCGAGCATATCTTTATATTGAGCAGCCCCATGGCTAGAGCCGATATGCGCCCCGAGCCAAAGCGCAGCCGGCATCAAGCAACTCGTCGCGCTCCTCCACCGAAAAGCCCTCGGCGTACACTCGCACCACCGGCTCAGTGCCACTCGGGCGAACCAACAGCCAGGTATCATCCTCAAATGCCAAACGCAAGCCGTCCATGTGACTTACGCTCTGCGGCGCCTTGCCGCAAATCGACTTGGGATTCACACCGGGAAGCAGCGTGCGCAGCGACTCGGCATCTTCTGCCTCAAGTCGTAAATCTCGACGGCCATAACTTGTTTTTCCAAAACTCGCCTCGAGCTGATCGACCAGCACGCCCAGCGAAGCCCCCGTCTTTGCCATGAGCTCACACAGGAGTAGGCAAGCGAGAATGCCGTCACGCTCGGGCATATGCGCGGCAATGCCGATGCCACCGGCCTCCTCACCGCCCATAAGCACCCCGTCTTTTTTCATCTCGGCGGCTATATATTTGAAGCCAACCGGTTTTACGGTCACGCGGCAACCGAGTGCCTCGGCAACACGACGTACAAGCGTCGAGCACGATAGATTGACGACGACTCGCCCCTTCAAATTGCGAAACTGAACCAATTCGCCCATTACGAGCGCCATGATCTGATGCGGATGTATATATCTACCGCGCTCGTCGACCGCGCCAATACGGTCAGCATCGCCATCGGTCACCAGGCCGGCACACGCGCCGTCTTCGATAACTGCACGCTCGCAGGCATCCACCCACGGCTCTACGGGATCGGGACAGATATCCCTCCAATCCGATGCTTGCCCCGCATGAATCTCATGGACCTCAACACCCAGCTCGCGCAGCAAATCGGCAAGATAACCTTGAGCCGCTCCCCCCATGGGGTCGACCACCACGCGCAGACGAGCGGCACGAATGGCATCGGCATCGACAAACGATGCTACCGCTCGCATATAGTCGGGAATGATATCCGCCGTGCGATACTGCTCCTCGAGCCCCAGAGGTTCGGCGGCCATCGTTGCCTCGAGCTCTTCGATGACGTCCTGGTTTGCCGTGGAACCATCGCCCATGCGCAGTTTGAGACAGAGATAGCCCTGCGGATGATGTGAACCGGTCACCATGAGCGCCCCGCACGCCTCGCCATCGTATGCGGCAGCCCACGTGATGGCAGGCGTGGGTACAAAACGGGCCGCGAGCACGGCATCAAGGCCATGGGCCGCAAGCACGCCAGCTGCAAGTTCTGCAAACTCGCGCGCCCGGGGACGGGTGTCATACCCGATATATACCGTCTTGCCGGGATATGTCTTTTGCCAGAGCTCGCCGGCGGCATCAGCGATACGGGCAACATTGTCAGCGTTAAAATCCTCGCCGACGCGAGCGCGCCAGCCATCAGTTCCAAAATGAATTATCGCGCACACACGCAGACACCTCGCAGTGTTTGGATCATGGTACGCAGGTGGTATACCCGCAACGAGCGCCCGGCAAGCCGCCGGCGCACGCATTCACCGTTTAGGCAAAAGCCGTCGAGGGCGCATGTAGAGAAAAAACCGCCCCGATTGGGGCGGTAATTCGAATGTGCTTTTCTTCGGACTCTATATATCGAGCGCGTCTGCCATAGCAGCCGTCGTGATCGCCGTGGTTCCGCAACAGCCACCAACCATTGCGGCGCCAGCCCGCTTCCACTCGACGCATGCGCGCGCGAAAGCTTCGGGGTCCTCGTGCCACACGGGCCCATCTTGCGTTTGGACCGGATTTCCCGCATTGGGACGTACAGTAACGGGCGTCGTGGCTATCTTGACCATTCTTGGTACCGCAGCGGTAGCCGCTGTCAGGGTGCAGCAATTGACCCCAACCGAGCTCGCACCGTGCTTCTCGGCATACAAGATGGCACCTTCGATGTTTAGGCCATCACCCAGCAGGTCGCCCTTGTCATCAATAGCAAAGCTCACCAGAACGGGCATGCCATCAGCGGCATCATGGGCACCGGCGAGCACGGGCTGCAGATTGCGGATAGACGTGATCGTCTCGACCAGAATCCCGTCGACGCCGGCGTTGAGCAGGGCGGACGCCTGCTCGCGAGCATTTGCGCGAATCTCTCGATACTCGGAAGAATCCTCGACAAACCACTCAATCGCAATAGGCCCCATGGACCCCAGCAATAGCTGGGGATTTGCCTGGCGGGCATCGTCGACCGCCCCGCGATTGACCTCTGCCATAGATGGAGCGATTCCATCGCGATCGAGCGCAAAACCCGATGCCTGGAACGTATTGGTAATGAGTACCTGTGCGCCAGCGGCGGCATACAGTCGGTGGATGCGAGAAACCGTCTGTGGTTCGGCGAGGTTCCAAAATGCCGGCGGAATATCGGCAGCACCGTATTCACTCAGCAGCACGCTGCCCATCGGACCCTGTGCCAGCAGCGTCTCGCTGGCAAGTCGGCACATAAGCTCCTCGCCGCCGAAGCGATTGTAATAACTCGTATCCATATATATGTTTCGCTATTCCTCGATGCTGATTCCCTGCTTTTCGAGATAGGCGAGCCAACGGACCATTGTGTCCTCGGAAAGCGCGTGCTCCATCATGCAGGCCTCGGCATCGGCGCGCTCAAAGTCGACGCCGAGCTCCTGGACCAAAAATGTGCGAATCAGGCGATGGCGATACCAGATAGCCAAACCGACCTCGCGCCCACGGTTGGTCAGGATAACCTTGCCGTAGTGAGACTGCTCGACAAGTTCGGATGCCTTGAGAGCCGAAACCGCCTTGTTGACCGATGCCTTCGAGACGCCAAGGCGCTGTGCGATATCGACCGACCGCACGCCATTAGTCTCCCCATCCTCGCTTTCGATGCGAACCATGCACTCCAAGTAGTCTTCGTTCGCCACCGTTAGATGTAGCTCGCGCGAGCTATTTGTCGTATCCATGAACATCCGTCCCTTCTGCATTCAATGGCTGATTCTACCCCATCCAAGCGTCGCGGTATGCCGCGGCATACCGTGCTAGAGTTCTTGTTGCACACGACAACCAAGATTGGAGCGGTCTCTATGGAAAACACCACCACGAACCCCGACGTACTCGAGCGTTTTTTGCGCTACGTCCAGATCAACACACAGTCCGAGGATGCCAACTGTGACCAGGTTCCGTCGAGCACCGTCCAGTTTGATCTTGCCAATGTGCTTGCCGAGGAATTGCGCGAGCTTGGTGCAACCGATGCCCATGTAACCGAAAACGCCTATGTCTGCGCTCACATTCCCGCGAGCGCCGGCTCCGAGAATCAGCCCGCCCTGGGCCTGATCGCGCACCTCGACACCACCGAGGTCGCACCGGGCGCCGGCGTAGCGCCGCACATTGTGCACTACGAGGGCGGCGATCTGGTTTGCGGCATCGTCGACGGCAAGCCCGTATCCATGAGCACCGCCAAGCTCCCCGCCCTCAACAACCTTTTGGGCGAGGACCTGGTTTGCACCGACGGCACCACGCTGCTGGGCGCCGACGATAAGGCCGGTGTCGCCGAGATTATGGCGCTCGTCGCACGCATTGCACAGGACCCCAGCCTGCCCCACCCCACGCTTGGTATTTGTTTCTGCCCGGACGAGGAAATCGGCCACGGTGCCGAGCTGTTGGATATCGAGGACTTTGGCTGTAAGTATGCCTACACAGTCGACGGCGGTCCGGTTGGCGAGCTTGAGTGGGAGTGCTTCAACGCCGCCGAGGCTACCGTTAGCTTTGAGGGCCAGTCCATTCACCCCGGCGACGCCAAGGGCCGCATGGTTAACGCGGGCAATCTGTTCTGCGACTTCAATGCCCTGCTCCCCTACGTGCAGCGTCCGGAATACACCGAGGGCTACGAGGGCTTCTATCACCTTGAGGGCGTTTCTGCCACAGTCGACCATGCCACGGCGCGCTATATCGTCCGTGATCACGATGCCGCCAAGTTCCAGCAGAAGCTCGATCTGATGGATGCTGCCGCCGCGCTGCTCAACCAGCGTCTGGGCGAGGAGCGCGTAACGGTCGAGATCAAGCACCAGTACCGTAACATGGCCGAGATTGTCCGCGACTACCCAGAGCTGATCGATGTCGCTAAGGAATCCTTCCTTGCCTGCGATGTTGAGCCCCAGGTGCTGCCGATTCGCGGCGGCACCGACGGTGCACAGCTGTCGTTCCGCGGCCTGCCCTGTCCCAACCTTTCGACGGGCGGCTACTGCTACCACGGCGTCAATGAGTTTGTTCCGGTCAGCTCGCTTGTCAAAATGACCGACGTCTTGCAGGAGCTCGTCGCCCGCTTCGCATAAGGAACTCGAATAATCTAGGTAAGCAAAATCGCCCCGTCCTCAAAACCGAGAACGGGGCGATTTTTTGGTGCAAGGGGAGTAGTCGGCATCGCTGGTTGAATCAACGTCAGCGAGCGACGTCCAGGGCGAACAAGTTGGCATGAAAAAGGCAGGACGGTCATGCCCTGCCTTTTGAATGACAAATTGTCGCTCTGGGCGGCGCGCAACGTCGAGCCGTTGCGCGGACTGGCAAGCCCGCGCAACCCTAGTAGTTGGCTTCGTAACCGTTGCCGTCGCCAGTGGGCTCCTCGTAATAATATGAGCTGTAATCCGAATCGTCCGAATAGCTCGAATCGTCCGAATAGCTCGAATCGCCCGAGCTTTCCGACGAACCGGCCGTACCGTAGGCGTAATCGTCAGAAGTATGGTTGCTCAAATCACCGATTGTGGAGCTGGTTCCGTCGGATAGGCCCATGGTGTTTGGTCCCTTAGGATCCTTGCCGGCATCGACGCGCGCCATCATCTCCTTAAGCTCGTCCTCGTAGACAAAGACATAGCTCTGGCCGTCGATCATGGTGGTTTCATCTGCGTAGGAAGGCAGATTCGCCGAATAGATGCCATCGACATCCATGCCGCGCATAGCATTGACCGTAGACACGATGTCCTGAACGCTCATATCGGTCACAAGCATATCGGACAGCGAATTAACCAGGTCGAAGACCTTCGTAGCATCAAAGTTGTTGAGAATCTGGTTGGCAAGGGCACCAAGCACCTGGCGTTGGTGACGCATGCGCGTATAGTCGCCGTCGGCATAGGTATAGCGGCAACGGGCATAGGTGAGCGCGGTAGCACCGTCCATGTGCTGCTGGCCTGCCGTAATCTTAATGTCCAGATGCTCGGGGTCATCGACATCGTCGGTGGCGTTGATGTCGATACCGCCCACAGAGTCAATCAATGATTGCATACCGTCAAAGCTAACCTCGGCATAGTGGGAAATCTGCACGCCGCACAGCTCATTGACCGCTTGAACCATGGCCTCGGCACCGCCATAGGTATGGCAGGCGTTGACCTTCATGGTTTCGCCGTTATAGACAACCTTGGTATCACGTGGAATGGATATAAGCGTAGCCTGCTTTTGCGTAGGGTCGATGCGCGCCAAGATAATTGAATCGGCGCGATACGTGTCCTCGCCCGGACGACCATCGGTACCCAAAAGAAGCACGTAGAACGGATCCTTGGCCTCATTGGTATCCACCAAGATATGGCGCAGATTGTCGGTAATGACATTGGAATCGCCGAGCTTGCCCATAATGCTGGCGAACCACAGCCCGGCGGCAGTCGTAGCGCTCAACAGCACGCCAAGCACGGCGATAAGCGCAACGCGACGGATTGTCTGGCCGCGGCGGCGCTGACGAGCGCGCTCGGAGTAGCGTGCAACATTATCGCGACTGTAGATCTTGGCCTGTGCGCCGGTTGAAGGTCTTCGAGTATCCGCTAAGGGCTTCTTATTATTAAACATAGGCAACCTGCATTAGTAGATGACGGGATCGGGAACAGTGGCGTGCTCGACGTTTGCACCAAGTGCCTGCAGTTTTTCGACAAACTGCTCATAGCCACGTTTGATGTGATGGATGGCCGAGACCTCGGTAACGCCGTCGGCGATAAGGCCAGCAACGACGAGCGCGGCGCCGCCGCGCAGATCAGGCGAGGTAACCTGTGCACCCGAGAACCCCTTGACGCCATGAATCATGGCGTGATGGCTTTCGATGCGGATATCCGCGCCCATACGGACCAGCTCCGACGCGAACATGAAGCGGTTCTCGAAGATATTCTCGGTAATCACAGAGCTGCCATCAGCAAGAGCGGAAAGCACCATGATCTGCGCCTGCATGTCCGTCGGGAAGCCCGGGAACGGGAGTGTCTGAATATCGACCGGCCTGATGTGCTCGACACGACTCACGTGAACGCCATTCTCGATTCGCTCACACTCGATGCCCATGAGCTCCATCTTCTTGAGCACCATGCCCAAGTGAATGGGGCAAAAGCCCGTAACGTCGACACCGCGGTCATCGGCCATCAGAGCACCGGCAACGATAAAGGTGCCGGCCTCGATGCGGTCGCCCACCACGCGATGGGTAACGGGATGCAGTTCGTCCACACCCTTGATGGTCACGACGGGCGTGCCGGCGCCAACAATCTTGGCGCCCATCTCGTTGAGCATGTTGGCAAGGTCGACGATCTCGGGCTCGCGAGCCGCATTATCGATAACCGTAGCGCCTTGCGCGCGCACGGCCGCCATGATGAGGTTCTCGGTAGCGCCGACGCTGGCGAACTCGAGCGTGACGGTGGTACCGCGCAGGCCCTGGGGCGCGTTGGCGTTGATATAGCCGTGGGCGGTATCGAACTCAACGCCCAAGGCCTCAAGACCCAAGATGTGCATGTCGATCTTACGGGCACCCAGATTGCAGCCACCCGGCATGGCAATCTTGGCACGATGGAAACGGCCCAGCAGGGGACCCATCACGGCCGTGGAGGCGCGCATCTTGGCGACAAGCTCGTAGGGAGCCTCCCAGGAATCAACCTGAGAAGTGTCGATCTCGAGCGTATGCTCATCGAGAACGTCAATCTTGGCACCCATACCCTTGAGCACCTTGCCCATAACATGGACATCCGAGATATCGGGCACGTTCTGCAGCGTCGTCTTCCCCGGTGCCAGAAGCGTTGCCGCCATGAGTTTGAGTGCAGAGTTCTTTGCACCCGAAACAGGCACGGAGCCTCCGATGGTGTGGCCACCTTCAACACGGATAATATCCAAGGTCTACCCTTTCAAAAAGCATGCCCGGGATGGCTGGGCCATCCCGGGCATGATGTGTTCGCAAATGGTCGAACGCCAAATCGTTTGACTATTGGGCAAGCATGAGCTTACACCATGCGATTTCATTATAGAGGTAGGCGCGACGTGCATCATCCTCCGACAAATTACCCAGCTTCTCTTCAAAACCTTGAATATCAGCTTTAAGCTTGTCGGCATCGACGGTCGCCAAATCGCAAGCGCGCTCGGCGAGGACAATCACGACATCGTCCGCAACCTGGGCATAGCCGCCGTCCACAGCAAACGTGTGGTCGACGGTGCCCATTTGCTTATCACAAACGCGAACGTAGCCGCGATCGATCGTGCAGATCTCGCTAGCGTGACGCGGAAGAATGCCGAACTCGCCGTCCGTGGAAGGCAGGGCGACAAATGCCGCCTCGCCTTCATAGGCGCAGCTCTCCGGACACACGATGCGGATTTGCATAGCCACTACTTCTCCTCCATCTTGGCGGCGCGCTCGCGCACGTCGTCAATCGTGGACGCATAACGGAACGCCTGCTCGGGCAGGTCGTCGCACTCGCCGTCGACAATGGCGGCAAACGAGCGGACCGTGTCCTCGACACGGATGTAGACACCGGGGTTGCCGGTGAACTGCTCGGCGACGTGGAAGGACTGAGACAGGAACTGCTGGAGCTTACGGGCACGGTTGACCGTAAGGCGCTGCTCCTCGGAAAGCTCGTCCATACCCAGAATGGCGATGATGTCCTGCAGGTCGGAGTACTCCTGGAGCAGCTCTTGGACTGCGACGGCCACACGATAGTGCTCCTCGCCGACAATCGAGGGATCCAGGGCGTCGGAAGAGGAAGCCAAGGGGTCGATTGCGGGATACAGACCGAGCTCGGCGATGGAACGCGAAAGAACGGTCGTGGCGTCGAGGTGCGTAAACGTCGTGGCGGGAGCCGGGTCGGTCAGGTCGTCTGCAGGGACGTAGACAGCCTGAACGGAGGTGATGGAACCCGTCTTGGTCGAGGTGATGCGCTCCTGGAGGTCGCCCATCTCGGTAGCCAGCGTGGGCTGGTAGCCAACCGCGGACGGCATACGGCCCAGAAGGGCGGAAACCTCGGAACCGGCCTGGGAGAAGCGGAAAATGTTATCGATGAACAGCAGGACGTCCTGGCCACGATCGCGGAAGTACTCAGCGGTGGTGAGGCCGGCCAGACCGATGCGCAGACGCGCTCCAGGCGGCTCGTTCATCTGACCGTAGACCAAGCAGGTCTTGTCGATAACGCCAGACTCGCTCATCTCGAGGAACAGATCGGTACCCTCACGGGTACGCTCGCCAACGCCGGTGAACACCGAGGTGCCGCCATGCTCCTGGGCGAGGTTGTTGATGAGCTCCTGAATCAGAACGGTCTTGCCGACGCCGGCGCCGCCAAACAGACCAGTTTTGCCGCCACGGATGTAGGGCTCGAGCAGGTCGACGGCCTTAATGCCGGTCTCGAAGATCTCGGTCTTGGTAGTGAGCTCGTCGAAATGAGGTGCCGGGTGATGGATGGGATAAAACTCATCGATCTGGGGCATGGGCTTACCATCGACAGGCTGGCCCATAACATTCCAAATGCGGCCGAGGGTCTCGGGGCCGACGGGCATCTTCATGGGTGCGCCGGTGTCGACCGCGACGACGCCGCGCTGCAAGCCGTCGGTCGACGTCATGGCGACGGTACGAACGACACCGCCGGGAAGCTGAGACTCAACCTCCAGGATGGTGCTGATGTGACCCATCGGCGTATCGGCCTCGACCGTGAGCGCGTTGTAGATCGAGGGGACAGCGCCATCGAACTTAACGTCGACAACTGCGCCGATGATACGGACGATACGTCCCTCACCGGCCGTCTGACGTGCCGTGGCCTCCTCGACCGCCGCTTTAACGGTGGTATCTGCCATTAGTGTTCCTCCAATGCTGCGGCTCCGCCCACGATCTCGTTGATCTCCGTGGTAATGGAAGCCTGACGCACGCGGTTATACGTACGGGTAAGAGTCGAGATGATCGACGACGCGTTCTCCGTGGCGGAGTGCATGGCCTTACGGCGCGCACCCTGCTCGGCGGCGGCCGAATCGATCAGCGCCTGGTGAATGACGGTCAGGATGTAGCTGGGGACCAGCTCAGCCAACACATGCTGGGCGCTCGGCACGAACTTGAACGAGGACGAAACGCGCTCGGGGCCCTCGTCTGCGTTCTTACGCGGGCCATGTGCCATGGCGATCATCTCGGGGTCGAGCGGAAGCAAATGCTCGGTACGAAGAACCTGATCGACGCGGTTGCGAGCGTGATGGTACACGATCTCGACGCGGTCGAGCTGACCCTTGGAGTACTCGTCGCAGATATAGCTCGCGATCATGCGGGCATCCTCGAGGCTCGGGTCGGCCGAGGAACCCTCGAAGTGCATGACCGTGTTGGCACGGCTGCGGAAATACTCGCTCGCCTTGCGACCGCATGCGATGATCTCGCACTCGGCGCCATCATGTGCCCATTCGCGAGCGATTTTCTCGCAGGTGCGCTCAACGTTGACGTTGAAGCCGCCCGCCAGACCGCGATCGGACGTGATCGCGATGATCAGACCGCGCTTGAACTCCTCATGCGTCTTGAGCATGGGGTTGTCGCCGACAGTCTCTGTATCGCTCGCAACGGTGTGCATGACGTCGGTGAGCGCCTTCTTGTAGGGCTCAGCCTGCGTGGCTCGATCGAGCGCGCGACGGATCTTGGCCGTAGAGACCATCTCCATCGTGCGCGTGATCTGCTTGGTGCTCGTGACCGAGGAGATTCGCTTCTTAATGTCGCGAAGGTTAGCCATAGAGCTTAGTTCTCCTCTGCGCCCTCAGCTGCGCTCGCGGTGGAGGCATGCTTGGAGGCGTACTCGTTCTTGAAATCGGTGATGGCCTGAAGCAGCTGCTCTTTGGTCTCGCCGTCGATCTTGTTGGTACGGACCTTCTGCAGCAAGCCGCCAAAGCCAGCATTCATGTACTCGAGCAGCTCGGCGCGGAACGGCAGCACCTCGGAAAGGGGCAGGTCGTCGATAAAGCCCTCGTTGCCGGCGAACAGCGTAACGATCTGCTCGGCGACGTCGAACGGCTTAAAGCGCGGCTGCTTAAGAAGCTCGGTCATGTGCGCACCGTGGGTAAGCTGCTTTTGGGTGGCTGCATCCAGGTCGGAACCGAACTGGGTAAAACCGGCGAGCTCACGGTAGGCGGCAAGGTCCAGACGGAGGTTGCCGGCGACCTGCTTCATGGCCTTGGTCTGAGCGGAGCCACCGACGCGCGACACCGAGATGCCGACGTCGACTGCCGGGCGCTGGCCCTGGAAGAAGAGCTCGGACTGCAGGTAGATCTGACCATCGGTAATGGAAATGACGTTGGTCGGAATGTAGGCCGAAACGTCGCCGTCCTGGGTCTCGATGACCGGCAGGGCCGTCATGGATCCGTAGCCGTTCTTCTTGGACATCTTGACGGCACGCTCGAGCAGGCGAGAGTGCAGGTAGAAGATGTCGCCAGGATAGGCCTCGCGTCCGGGCGGACGATGCAGCGTCAGCGACATCTGACGATAGGCGACAGCCTGCTTGGATAGGTCATCGTAGATGACGAGCACATGGCCGCCGGGGTTGGTCTCGCTGGCGGGCTCGCCGTTCTCGCCGTTGTACATAAAGAACTCGCCGATAGCGGCACCGGCCATAGGGGCGATGTACTGCATAGGGGCCGAGTCGGCAGCGGTAGCCGAGACGATGATGGTGTAGTCGAGTGCGCCGTGCTGGGCGAGGGTCTCACGGATGTTGGCAACCGTGGAGGCCTTCTGGCCGATAGCGACGTAGATGCAGACCATGTCCTTACCGCGCTGGTTGAGGATGGCATCGATCGCGATGGCGGTCTTGCCGGTCTTACGGTCGCCGATGATGAGCTCACGCTGGCCACGGCCGATAGGAACCATGGAGTCGATAGCGAGCAGACCAGTCTGAACCGGCTCGCAGACCGGGGTGCGGTCGATAACGCCGGGGGCCTTGAACTCGATGGGGCGACGGTGCGTGGCGACGATATCGCCCAGGCCGTCGATGGGCTGACCCAGCGGGTTGACGACGCGACCGAGCATGGCGCGGCTCACGGGAATATCCATGACGCGACCGGTGGTACGGCACTCGTCGCCTTCCTTGATGACGTTGACGGCGCCGAACAGAACAGCACCGACCTCATCGCGGTCGAGGTTCTGGGCAAGGCCGTAGACGGTCTCGCCGGTCTCGGAGCTCTTGAACTCCAAGAGCTCGCCGGCCATGGCGTTGCGCAGTCCCGAGACGCGCGCGATGCCGTCGCCAACCTCGTCAACATGGGAAACCTCTTGCGTGTCGACGGTAGCCGCCAGGCCATCGAGCTTCGCCTGCAGGACGCGGGCGATGCTTTCGGCATTGAGGGTATCGGACATAACTAGGCTTCACCTCCGTTATTCAAAATCGTGGAACCGAGGGCCTCACGCGCTGCGCGCAGCTGGGTCTTGACGGTAACGTCGCGACGCTGGCCGCGGGCCTCGAGAATCAGACCGCCGATGATGGACGGATCGACCTTCTCGATCAGGAACACCTTGCGCTTTAGATCGGCCTCGCATTTCTCGGTAATCGTGCGGCGCAGCTCGTCATCGAGCGGGACAGCCGTGGTGACGGTGACGCCTACGACGTCCTCGTCGGTCGCGGTTACCATCCGATAAGCCGATGCAATCTGCGGCAGAAGATCGAGCTGGCCGCGCTCGAACACGGTACCGAGGACAGCAAGCACCTCGGGGCTGGCGTTCGCGATGACCTCAAGCTCGTGAAGATCGCGGAACACACGGCCCTCGGCCTTAGCGGCCTCCAGGAGGGTACGTGCATAGGTCTCGAGAACCCTGTTCTCCATGCGGCTGTTAGGCATTCAGGCTACCTGCTTCCTTTATGTAGCGCTCGATCAGACGACGCTGCTCGTCGTCGTTCTCGAGGGCCTCGCCGACAATCTTGGTCGCAACGGAGACGGAAAGATCGGCGATGGAGCCGGCAGCGGCGGCATAGATGGAGTTGCGCTCGTCCTCGGCGTTGGCGTGGGCCTTGGCAATGATGTCCTCGGCCTCCTCGTGAGCCTTGGCGACAATGCGGGCGCGCTCGGACTCGGCGTCCTGACGGGCGGCGGTCACGATGTCGGCAGCCTGACGACGGGCGTCGGTGAGGAGGGCGTCGGACTCCTTGCGGGCCTCGATGGCCTTGCGCTTGGTGGTCTCAGCCTCATCGAGGCTGTCCTTGATGCGCCTGCCGCGCTCTTCCATCGTCTGCAGAATCTGCGGCCAGGCGAACTTGGCCAAAACGATGAAGATGATGAGGAAGGCAATGAGTGCAGGGACGAATTCCGCCATCTTGGGGACGAGGATCTCGGCCTTGTTCTCAGACTCCTCGGCGAATGCCGACACCGGCATGGCGAGCATGGCGCCCGTCAGCGCAGCAGCGACTTTCGCGTGGTTGAAATGCTTCATGGCGACTACCTTCGTGCTCAATTACGAAATCAGCGTAACGACGAAGCCGATCAGGCCCAGAGCCTCGGTGAATGCAGATGCAAGAATGAAGACGGTGAAGGCACGGCCCTGGACCTCAGGCTGACGAGCCATAGCGCCCGTAGCACCGAATGCTGCAAGACCAATTGCGAGACCGGCACCGATAACGCCGAGACCATATCCGATAACTCCCACGATTCCTCCTTTGTCGTGCGCGTGTGCGCAGGATAAATACCTATGTTGTAGAGGCGCACGCGGGTGCCGCGCCTCCGAACACCAAATAAATGCGACCGCTAGTGGGCGTCAGCCTCTGCGATCTGAATGTACACGGCCTCGAGGACCGTAAAAACGTATGCCTGAACAAAGGCAACGATCAGCTCGACGGCGTAGATTACCAAAAGAATCAAAACCCACGCCACGCTGGGCAGGGCGCCCACGGCGTTCATGGCCGTAAAGTGCTCCAGCATCGGCTGGGCAAAGAGCGTGGCCATGATGGCGAACGAGCCCATGACGATGTGGCCGGCGAACATGTTGCAGAACAGACGGACGGCGAGCGTGACCAGGCGCAGGCACAGCGAGAAGAGCTCGATGACCCACACGAAGACGTTCATGGGGAAGGCGACGCCCGCAGGGGCGAGGCTCTTGAAGTACCCAAAGAAGCCGTGCTTCTTGATACCGAAATAGATGAAGTACACAAACGATACGAGTGCGAGGGCGGCGGTACAGCCGATGGCACCGGTGCCGGGCTTCATGCCGGGGATGAGGCCGATAAAGTTGTTGATCAGGATAAAGAAGAACAGCGAGGCCAAAAACGGGAAGTGCTTCTTCCAGTTGTCGCCAACGACACCCTTGGCGATATCGTCCTGCACGTACTCGATGACCCACTCGACGCCGTTAACGAAGAAGCCCTCGGGGACAACCTTCTGCTTCTTAGTAAACGCGAAAAAGACCACGAACATGACGACAGCGGCGATAAGCAGCCAGAACGAGTACTGCGTCAGGCCCGCGTTAAGGTCACCCACGACCGGAGCCGAGGAGAACTCAGCGACGAGCTCGGCGATCGCGCTGGGTAACTTGGCAAATGCGTCCAAGATTCCACCTTCCCTGTTTGCCCGCACCAAGGTGGGGCAACGCCTTTAATCCTTCATAATCACCATGCAGGCGATCACGATCCAACAAATCAAAAACCCGGCGAGCTCGCCGCACAAAAAGGCGATGAGCGCCACGGGGGCTACCAGGTGCACAATTACGACGCCCATAAAGAGCACCGCAAACGACACCATGATACCCAACATGCCTACCGTCATGTTGGCATCGCGTCGATGCGCCAGCACCGAAGCAAGCGCAAGGTACAACGGCAAAAATGCAACAAGACCGACGACGAATCCCGTTGCGATGAACGGCACGTGGCCTGCCAGCTCAACCGGCATGTGCGTTCCCTTCTCGCGACATATAGCCCACATGGAGCCATACCCCGCTCACATCGTCCTAGTATTTTAGGGCGCATGATTGCAAAATCAATGCACTGTTGCCCAACCTTAATCGCGTCTTTAGCCCCTTGGGGTGTCAAACGGACAAAAGGCCGAGCACTGAGGACGAATGGGTCGCGATGGCCGACGAGCGTACTTGACAAACGCCGCCGCACCCGCGTAAGCGCAGCGCGACAGCGTTGTTGACTATTGTACGAACCGAACACGCGATGACAAGTGGAAAAACGTAAGTTAATACACAACTGTACATTTTCTTAAGACACTCTTTATACCGTACCTACGGTATAGCGCGTTTTGGGCCCTCTGTGACTGCGACGACACTCATAAATATGCGTGCAGGCGTCACTCGTACACCCGCACGCACCAATCATGCACGAATGAGCACGTGCAGCTGCCCATGCCCAGCGACTAGAGCGTGCCGTAGATGCGGTCGCCGGCGTCGCCGAGGCCGGGAACGATGTAGGCAGCCTCGTTGAGATGGTCGTCGATGGCACAGGTATAGATATGCACATCTGGGTCCTTCTCGGTCAGCGACTTGAGGCCCTCGGGGGCCGCGACGATGCACAGCATGCGGATGTCCTTGACACCGCGCTCGCGCAGGTAGCTGATGGCCATCTCGGCCGAACCGCCCGTGGCGAGCATGGGGTCGACAACCAGGCAGATGCGCTGGTCGATATCCTTGGGCATCTTGCAGTAATACTCATGCGGTTCGTGGGTAACCTCGTCGCGCTCCATACCGATGTGGCCCACGCGAGCGGAGGGCACCAGGTCGAGGATGCCGTCGACCATGCCAAGGCCCGCACGCAGGATGGGCACGATGGCGAGTTTCTTGCCGGCGAGCTGTTTGAACGTGGCGGTAGTGATGGGGGTCTCGACCTCGACGTCTTCCATAGGCAGGTCGCGCATGGCCTCGTAGCCGTCAAAAAGCGCGAGTTCGCGCACGAGCTGGCGGAACTGATTGGTGCCGGTGTTTTTGTCGCGCAGGATCGACAGCTTGTGCTGGACGAGCGGATGATCGACAAGCGTCACACGGGACGCATCGTAGGTAACGGTCATGAGTTGATTGCCCCTTTCGTTGCGGCCGTAAAACGACCTTGCTGGCATGGCGCGCAGCGATGTTGCCGCCGCGCGCCATACACAAGTTTAGCGGTTTGCTGTATCGAGTGGCCCGTCGCAGCCCTACTGTGCGGTACTGAGCGAGCGCTTGACCGCATCGCGCCAGCCCGCAAGGTTTTGCTCGCGGCGCTCGGCGGACATGTGGGGAAGGAAGGTCCTAACGATCTGGGCATTTTGCTCCAGCTCTTCCAGGTCTTCCCAATAGCCGACGGCAAGGCCCGCCAAGTACGCGGCACCGATTGCCGTGGTCTCCACCGTCTCGCATTGCAGCACGGGGATATCCAGCAGGTCGGCCTGGAATTGCATGATGAACTCGTTGCGCGACGCGCCGCCATCGACAGACAGGCGTTCGATCGAAAGCCCCACGTCCTGCTCCATGGCGCGCAGCACGTCGTAGCTCTGATATGCCATGGATTCGCAGGCGGCACGTACGATGGTCGCACGGCTCGAGGCGCCGGTCAGACCGCACACGATACCGCGGGCACGCGGGTCCCACCAGGGAGCGCCCAAACCCGCAAAGGCGGGAACGAAGTAGCAGCCCTCGTTGTCGTTAATCGAAGCGGCGAGTTGTGCCGACTCGCTCACGCTCGAGATGATGCCCATGTTGTTGCGAAGCCAGTTCATGGTGGAGCCGGCGGCAAAGATGGAACCCTCGAGTGCGTAGCTGATCTTCCCGTCCGCGGCGATACCGATGGTGGAGACCAGACCGTTCTTGGATTCGACGACCTCGTCGCCGGTGTTCATGAGCATAAAGCAACCAGTACCATAGGTGTTTTTGGTCTGGCCGGGATGGAAACAGCAGTGGCCGAACAGCGACGCCTGCTGGTCGCCCGCCACGCCCATGATGGATGGCATGTTGGTCATGATGTCGCTCGCGACGCGGCCGTAGTCGCCCGAACTCCAACGAACCTCGGGCATCATGGAACGTGGAACGTCAAAGAGCGCCAGCAGGTCGTCGTCCCAATCGAGCGTATGGATATTAAAGAGTGCCGTGCGGCTGGCATTGGTGTAGTCGGTGGCAAAGACCTGGCTGCCGGTGAGGTTGTAGATGAGCCAGGTGTCGATGGTGCCAAACATGAGGTCGCCCGCCGCCGCGCTCTCGCGTGCGCCGTCGACGTTGTCGAGAATCCACTGCACCTTGGAGGCCGAGAAATACGGGTCGAGCGTAAGCCCCGTGCGGGAGCGCACCAGCTCTTCTGCGCCCTGCTCAACCAAATTATCGATCAGAGACGCGGTGCGACGGCACTGCCATACGATGGCGTTATAGATGGGCTGGCCGCTCACGCGGTCCCAGACCACCGTGGTCTCACGCTGATTGGAGATACCGATGGCGGCGATGCGATCGGAATGAATCCCGCTCTTAAACTGAACCTCCATCATGACCGCAATCTGGCTGGCAAGGACCGCCATGGGGTCTTGCTCCACCCAGCCGGGACGCGGGAAGCTGGTTTTGACGCTGCGGCGCGCTTGGGCGACAATGCAGCCGTACTCGTCGACGATGGTCGCAAGTACCGAGGTGGTGCCGCAGTCGAGCGCCATGATGTAGGAACCGCCAAAGTCAAACGAGGCATCTTCCATGCCCAGGCTGCCCAGATTCAACGACATCGCTTACACCTTTCTGTTGCATCGGGTCGGACAGGACCCGCTCAATCTCTGACGCGGGAAGTGCGCCTTGGCGCAGGATCTGGAGCCCGCCGTGCTGGAACGACACGATGGTCGAAGCGTCGCGGCACGGCGTCTCGCCCGCGTCGACGGCCACGTCGACCCCTTCTAGAATGCGGTCTTCAACGTCGGCAAAGCTTGCCGGTGCGGGCGCGCCGTGTGTATTGGCGCTCGTACAGGCAAGTGGGCTGCCACAGGTGCGAATGAGCGCCTGTACCACGGGCGAGGCCGACGCGCGAAGAGCCACCGTGTCGTCGGCGGCACGCATAAAGGTCGGCACGCAGGGAGCCGCCTTGACCACAATAGTCAGGGCGCCCGGCCAGCATCGTCGGGCAAGTATGCGTGCCTCTTCTGGGATATCCACGCCGTAGCGGTCGAGGGCCTCGGCATCATCGACCAGCCAGGCGACCGTTTGGGTGAGCTCACGCTGCTTGAGGGTAAAGATGCGACGGTAGCCGGTACCGAGCGCGGGCACCGCGGCGCCGTTGACGGCAGCCTGCGGATCGCGCGGCCACGGCAGAGATTCGCTTGTATCTTGGGGCACGGCGTCCGAGAAGGTGTTGACTGCCACAGCGACGCCATAGACGGTCTCGGTTGGGATCAGGGCCAGGCCGCCACGGCCGAGCACCTCGGCCGTACGCTCGACGGCGAGCCGATGCGGCTCGCGCGCTCCCTCGAATACCCGATAGACCGTCTGCATGTGTATGCCAGCCCCTTACGCTCTGGTGAAAGTTTGTTTACTGAGGGGCATTCTCGCACGAAACGTTTAACCTATTTGTCCACAGCGCATGTTGGTTTGGTGAGCGGCTATAGCAGTCGGTGAAAGTGAGGGGTAATTGAGCTGTGACAAGCCTCTTTACATTTCCGGCGCAGCGCTCCCGCCGCCGCGCCGCCAATACGTTTCGTACTTTACTGACGTTGTTTGGGCTCGGTGACGATAGCTCGAACGATGCGGGGACGATCGGTGAGGTCACGGACGATGCGTACGTCCGAAAGACCCGCCTGGCGGCAGAGCTCGGCCGCGGCGTCGAGGGCACCCTCATAGAGCTCGCAGGCAAACAGGCCGCCGGCGCGCAGCATATAGGGCGCCGCATTGAGCAGGCGGCGGAAGATATCAAGGCCATCGGCGCCGCCCTCGAGCGCCAAATCGGGCTCAAAGTCCTTGACCTCGTGCGGCAGCGAGCGCATGACGTCAGTCGGGATATAAGGCGGGTTGGAAACGAGCACGTCAAAGGTGCCCCACTCCTCGCGGGGGATAGAGCTCACCAGGTTCGTGAGGCTGAAGGCGACCTCATCGGACGTAAGCCCGAGTGCATCGCGGTTTTTGGTGGCCAGGTCGATGGCACGCGGCTCGATATCGGTAGCGGTGCAGGCGACATGGCCGCGACGCTCCCAAGCAAGGGAGAGCGAAATGCAGCCCGTGCCGCAGCCGACCTCGAGAACTCGGGCAATGCGGGGGTCGGCAGGCACAGACGCGGCGGCATCCTGCACTAGGGCCGTCTCTTGTTCGACGCCTTCGATGGCAATGCCGTATTCGTCGAGCTCGGGCTCAGCGACTTCCGCGGTCTCGGCCTCAGCTGCCTGCGCGGCGGCTTCCTCGGCCTCACGATCGGCCAGCTCCTCGGCATAAGCTCGGCTGCCCAGCACGTCTCCGCCCAACGCCGCCTCATCGGCAGCCGTGAGGTTGGCGGCACGGCGCTCGGCAGTCGCGCGTTCGTCAGCCAATGCGACTTCGGCTTTACGCGCCTGCTCGACCTCGTCGTTCCATGGCAACTCTACGCGCTGGCGGGTGGCAGCCTCGGGGCTCAGAACCTCGGCATCCAGATAATTGAGGACTTCCTCGACGAGCATCTCGGTCTCGGGACGTGGAATGAGCACGCCGGGGGCGCACGCGACGTCGATCATGCGGAACTGCGTGCTGCCGGTGATGTACTGCAGCGGCTCGCCCTTGGCGCGACGGACAACCGCCGCGTGCATGGTCTCGAGCTGCGCTGCATCGAGCGTGTCGTCCATACGCATATATAAGTCGATGCGCGCTAGGCCTGTGGCTGCGCACAACAGCCACTCGGCAGAAAGACGGGGGTGCTCTTCGCCGCGCTCGGCTAGGTACTCCTTGGTCCACTCGAGACAACGCCTGATGGTCCAGATCTCGTTTGCCATGGGTCCTCCCCTCTTAAGCGCCGGGCGGCGCGCGAATGTCGGAGCAGATTGTACGCGAGGGCGGCACGCGGCAAGAGACGATTGGAAGCGATTATCGAGAATCAGCCCAGAATTTTGCACCGGGCTCGTTCAAAGTGTTCATTCGCCGACGTCTAGATTTGCATTCGTCAAGCTTTTGGCAAGGTTGCCCCAAAACTGACCAATATCTAACCAAGAACTTGCCAAATCACTTAACGTGCGACGCACCAAAAATGGCCCCGCGACTTCTTGGACGATTTTTCGAGCAATATTTTCAATAGCAGATGAAGGTTGTTAATTACTTTAAGCAGGTAGACAGCTCAATTTCCAACAAAGCAGATTAAATAAACTCGAAAAGTAATTTACCCAACCTAGTCATTTAAGAACGTCCCCAATGACTACCTCTGAGGCGCCGCAGGCTGAGCATAAGTCCCCAATGACTACCCGCCGCAGGTAGAGGACGGACAGCGAGCGCCGTCCAGGGCGAACAAGTTGGCATGAAAAAGGCAAGGCATAGACCTTCTGGTCATGCCTTGCCTTTTGAATGACAAATTGTCGCCCTGGGCGGCGCGCAGCGTCGGCCGGTCCGCCGTTCGGTAGAACGGCGGAACCTACTACACGGCCTGTGCCAGCTTCTCGGCACGCTCGGCGGCGGCAAGCGCCTCGATGACGGCACCGAGTTGGTCGCCCAGAAGGACGCCGTTGTAGGTGGAGTTGAAACCGATACGGTGGTCGGTCACGCGGTCCTGGGGCTGGTTGTAAGTACGGATCTTCTCGGAACGGTTTCCGTGGCCAATCTGGCTCTGGCGCTCGGCGCCGAGCTCGGCCTGCTGCTTCTCGAGTTCCATCTCGTACAGACGGGCACGCAGCATCTGCATGCAGACCTCGCGGTTTTGAATCTGGGAACGCTGCTCCTGCGACTGCACCACGGTATTGGTGGGCAGGTGGGTAATGCGCACGGCGGAGTAGGTGGTGTTAACGCACTGACCGCCAGGACCGGAGGCACAGTAGGTATCGATGCGCAGGTCGGACTGGTTGATCTGAACGTCGATCTCCTCGGCCTCGGGAAGCACGGCGACAGTTGCCGTGGAGGTCTGGATGCGGCCCTGGGACTCGGTCTTGGGAACGCGCTGGACACGGTGCACGCCGGACTCGAACTTCATGACGGAGTAGACACGGTCGCCCTCGACCTTGAACTCGATGGACTTAAAACCGCCGGCCTCGCTGGGGCTGGAGTCGAGCACGGTGGTCTTCCAGCCACGCGACTCGCAGAAGCGTTGGTACATCTTGTACAGGTCACCGGCGAAAATGGCCGCCTCGTCGCCACCTGCGGCGGAGCGGATCTCGACGATGGTGTTCTTGTCGTCATTGGGGTCACTCGGGATGAGCATGTACTTGATGTCTTCCTCGAGCTGGGGAAGCTTGTCCTCGTTCTCGGAGATGTCCATCTGGAGCATCTCCTTCTCGTCGGCATCGGTAGTGTCACGGAGCATTTCTTTGGCAGCCTCGATGTCGTCGAGCGCGCCGATGTACTCGCGCGCAGCGGCAATGAGGTCGGACTGGTGCGCGTACTCCTTGTTGAGACGCGTGAACTCCTTGATGTCGGAGGCGACGGCCGGGTCGGAAAGCTTCTTCTCGAGCTCCTCGTAGGCCTTGATGATCTTTTCGAGCTTGTCGCGCATGGCGGAACTCCTTTATATGCGTGAAGGTGAAAATCGGCGGAATTGATGGGGCGCATGGCGCCGTTGCGGGGTAAGCCCAGCTAGAACATGTCGATTTTCAGATACATGCGCATCCCTTCGCGTATAGGGTACATAGTTGCGGTCTAACCCATATATGATAGCGTGCGCAGGCAAACCTGCATATAACCCGCACGGAATGAGTGGACGTAGTCGTTGGGGACGTTCCTTAACGACGAGTCGTTTAAGAACGTCCCCAACGACTACAACGGCTAACAAAGGGACTGTCGCTTTGTCACATTCTAGAGCGTTTGAAGCAGAGCGATGAAAAAGTGGACACCTTGGAGGTAGGCACGGCGGGTAATGCGCTCGTTGGTGCCGTGGACACCGCGATCGCACTCGTCATCGTCGACCACAAACGCCGAAAAGCGAATGCATTCAGAGCAAATACGCTGATAGTTAGCCGCATCGGTGGCACCGATCACAGTTGAGGGCACAATGCCGACAGCAGCCCCGCCCGCCGCATTCGGTACGTTTTCCTCCGCCCCCTTTTGATCACGAAAGTAGCGGGCGGCAATAGCGCGAACGGCCTCGAGCCCCGGTCCGCCAACACGTGGGGACGGCGAAGGTTCTGAGCTGCCGGGGCCAAGTTCGACCTCCACGCGCCCGGTAAGGCCCGCAGCGGCAACGGCCTCGCGGCAACGATCAACAACATCAGCCACGCCCGTGCCCTCGAGCATGCGGAAGTTAATATTGGCCCACATATCCTGCGGCATCACGTTGGCGCCAGTGCTGCCGCCCTCAATCTGCGTGGGCGCACAGGTAGTGGTCACGAGCGGATAGAGCTTGTTGCTGGCGAGGCAGTCGCGAACAATGACGCCTCCGTTGGCGGCAATCTCATCCGCCGTGTAGAGCCCCAACTCGACAAGCTGCGCGGCAAGCAGATCGGTCACGCGCGTCGGCCACTCGATATCGCAGATTGCGGCGATAGCGCGGCTCAATACCTCGAGCGATGTGCCGCCGTAGGGGTTGGACGAATGTCCGCCTTCGCTCTTCGTCTTGAGCACGATATCGGCATAGCCCTTCTCGGCAAGGTCGGCATGCATAAGCCAGCCCTCGCCCGCGCCGTACTCGGCAGCCGAAACAATACGGTAGTCACCCTCGTCGATCAGGTATTCAAGTTCAACGCCGCGCTCCTCGAGCACGCGGCCGATGGCCCCCGCTCCATACTGCGTGGTTTCCTCGTCCTGGCCAAAGGCGAGCAGCAGCGTCCGCTCGTGCTCCCAGCCGTGCACCAACGCATACTCAACCGCCTCGAGAATACCTGCGACCTGGTCTTTCATGTCGATAGCGCCGCGACCCCAAATGTAGGTGTCGTCCACGTGACCGCTAAAGGGGGCATGCGTCCAGTCGGCCTCGGTGCCGGGCACCACGGGAACCACGTCCATGTGGCCCATGAGCATAACGGGCTTGAGGGCAGGGTCGGAACCGCCAAGTGTCACCAGCAGCGAGTGGTCGATGAGTTCGACCTCGCCCGCCGCGAACACATGTGGCCACGCCTGCTGCATATAGGCGCGCAGGTCATCGAACGGCTGCCAGTTCACCGCCTCGGCATCCATACTCGAAACGGTCGGAAACGACAGCACGCGCCCCAGACGCTCGCACGCGCCAACTTCGTCCAAATCGGCAAAATCATCCTCATGCGCAAAGAAGCGCCAAACCTCGGCCATGACATCCTTTCGATTGTGATGACGAGGGCCGCCCCACCGGAACGGCCCTGCCATGCAAACATTTGCGGTTGGTTATTTGTCCTCAAGATAGCGCGAGAGGAACTCGCGGGTACGCTGGTGCTTGGGGTTGCCAAAGAGCTCCGCCGGCGCGGCGTCCTCGAGGACCACGCCCTTGTCCATAAAGACCACGCGATCGGACACGGTGCGGGCAAAGGCCATCTCGTGCGTGACGACGACCATGGTCATGCCGTCGGCAGCGAGCTTGCGCATGACCTCGAGCACCTCTCCCACGATCTCGGGGTCGAGTGCGGAGGTCGGCTCGTCGAACAGCATGATCTGCGGATTCATGCATAGGGCACGAGCGATGGCCACGCGCTGCTTTTGACCACCGGACAGGCGACCCACGGCGGCGTGCGCGAACTTTTCGAGTCCCACGCTCGTCAGATGCTCCAGCGCGACCTTTTCGGCCTCGGCCTTGCTCATCTTTTTGAGCGTGACGGGCGCAAGCGTGCAGTTATCGAGCACGTCCATGTTGTTAAACAGGTTGAAGCCCTGGAACACCATGCCGATGTCCTCACGCAGCTTGTTAATGTTGCAGCGCTCGGCCGTGAGGTCCTGGCCATGGAACCAGATATGGCCCGCGTCCGGGGTCTCGAGCAGGTTGAGGCAGCGCAGAAAGGTCGATTTGCCCGAACCCGAAGCGCCGATAATGGTAACGACCTCGCCGGGGTTAACGGACAGGTCGATGCCCTTGAGCACCTCGAGCGAGCCGAAGCTCTTGTGCAGGCCCTCGACGCGGATGAGCGGCTCATTGGTCTGTGCGGCGGCCGCAGCGCCGGTAGTGGCGGTATCTGCCATGATGATTCTCCTCGTCTTGAGCCTAGTTGGAGCTGGGCAGCGTGGCCGGGGCCTCGGCGCCGAGCTTTTTGCCAAAGGCCTCGAGCAGGCGGCTCGCCACGAGCGTCAGGATTAGGTAGACCACGAGCGTCACGCAGTAGACCTCCATCTGGCGGTAGTACACGCCGGCGACGGTGGTAGTGGCGTACATGAGGTCGAACACGCCGATGACCGAGAGCACCGACGAGTCCTTGATGTTGATGATGAGCTCGTTGGTGAGCGCCGGAATCGCGTTTTTAATGCCCTGGGGAAACACGACTTTACGCATAGCCTGCCACTGCGACAGACCCAGCGAGCGCGCCGCCTCGGCCTGACCGGAATCGATGGACTCGATGCCGCCGCGCAGGACCTCCATCATGTAGGCGGTGGAGTTGAGCGAGATGGTGACGAGGCCGGCGGTAAAGGTACTCCAAATCTGGTTGGCCTGGGCGGTCTCGAAGCCCATGCCGCGCAAAACGGTGAAGCCCGCGTAATAGATGAGCAGGCCCTGGACCATCATGGGCGTGCCGCGCACGATGGTGGAGTAGACGGTCGTAAAGCCGCGGCCGATACTCTTAAAGAAGCGCACCAGGTCGTTGTCCACGCGATCGAAGGTCTGAATGCGCAAAAACACAAAGAGCAGTGCCAGGAAAAAGGCGATAACGGTGCCGAAGGTCGCAAGTGCGACGGTGATCTCGATGCCGCGAATGAAGAAGTCGCCGCTTTTGTAGGTCATGTAGACCAGGCTCGACAAAAAGTCGCTGGGGTTGGAATCCGAGACAATGCTCACCTGCACCAGGTCGATAAACGACATGACGCAGCGGTCGATAAAGAAAACTGCCGCGATGGCGGCCGCGACGTAGCTGCCCAAGCGTGCTCCACGACGGAAACGCTCGGATGCGAACGGCGACTTTTCGCGATAGTCGCTCCTGTGCATAAGCTTGGTGACCAGCGCCGCCGCCGACACGACGAGCCACGCCCACAGGATCGCCCAAAGGCAATCTTGGAACACGCCCGTGGGGGCCAGGAAGCTCAGCGGCGTGGGGTTGCGCTGGCTAAACGCCAGTCCGAGCGCCGCGATGACGCTCGTGCCCAGGTACACATAACGATGGTCGGCTTTGATAAAGGAGACCAGACGATTGATGGCTTTCATGCTGCCTCCCTATGCCGGCTGACGGTCGAGGCACGCGTCCCACATCTGGTCGCGCTCCTCCTGGCTGACGCCCTTGAGCGTCTTGTCGATGAGCTTAAGCAGCTTGTCCGAGCCCTTGCGGCAGCCGACGTTTGCCGCGACCTCCCGCTTAAAGCCCTCGCCCTCGGCAAAATGAATGGGGACGATACCGGGATTTTGGGCCATGTAGCCCTTTTCGTTTTCGGTGTTGTACGTCACGGCGTCGCAGGTGCCCTGCAGCAGGTTCGAGAACACCGTGGGGACGGAGTCGACCGGGTTTTTGTGAACGACGCCCGGGATCTCGTCGATGACGGTATCGAGCATGGTGTCCTTTTGGCCGAGCACCGTGGCGCCGCTGAAGTCACTGAGCTTGGTGGCGTTTTGGTAGGGGGAACCCTCTTTTACGAACAGGCCAAAGTAGCCAATAAAGTACGGGTCGGAGAAGCCGACCGACTCCTCACGCTCGGGCGTGGCGCTCATACCGGCGATGATGAGGTCGATCTGGCCGTTGTTGAGCGAATCGATAAGGCCCGAGAAGCTCTGCTTGACGGCAACGGGCTCGCCACCGAGGGCCTTGCAGACGATCTTGGCGATCTGCACGTCGTAGCCATCGGCATAGGCGCCTTGTACGTTGTCGATGGGGATGGTGTACTCACTGGCTTCGGAAACCTGCCAGTTGTACGGGGCGTAGGCCGCCTCCATGCCGATGCGGATCTTATCCTTGCCGATCACGGAATCGGACAGGTCATCGCGACCGCCGCCCGTCGTGGGCTGAACCACCTTGAGCGTGGACGGGCGCTGACAGCCGGCGAGCGCGCCGGCGACGACGGAAGCGCTCGCGGCAAGAGCGCTACCCAAGAAGATGCGACGGCTGCACACCGGCTGTGGATGCACGTCGCACTGATGGGGAGAATGCATAATCTGCCTTCCCTGTTGAATCGTATGCTAATGACTTAACAGGATACCGCTCAGCGTTACCTACAGCAGATGCATATATACAAATTAACAAACTGAAAACGATTGGTAGCCGTTGGGGACGTTCTTAAACGACCAGTCAAACAAGTAGTCATCGGGGACAGTCGTTGGGGACGTCGATGATTCGGCAATGCCAGCGAGCGCCACCCAGAGCGAACAAGTTGGCATGAAAAAGGCAAGGCATAGACCTTCTGGTCATGCCTTGCCTTTTGAATGACAAATGTGTCGCTCTGGGTGGCGCGCAGCGTCGACCGGTCCGCCGTTCGTTAGAACGGCGGAACCTCTAGAGCAGCGTAACCTCGAAGGCGCGCTTGTCGGTGGCGCCGGGAGCCAAGGTGATGGTGTTGACCTTGTGCTCGAAGACGTCGTCCTCGGTGTCCATGGTGGTATGTCCGGTCCAAGGCTCGAGCGCCACGAACGGGGCGTCGTTGGCGGCAGACCACACGCCAATGTACTTAAAGCCCTCAAAGTCAATCTTGACGCCGTGGCCCGACTTGCGACCGCGCAGCGTGAGCGTGGAGCCCGGGGTATCGGTGAACATGATGGCGTCGTTGTCGAAGCTACGGTGTGTGATGGGCAGCACGTCCGAGTTATCGGGAGCCTTGTAACTTCCCTCGAACGTCATAAGGCCATCGGGCGTGATGATGGGGGCCTCGTTAGTCCAAGCCTCGGTAAACGCCAGCTCGTAATCCTCGAACGCCTCGTCCTCGGCACCGGGAACAGGCACGTTAAATGCGGGGTGGCCGCCCACCGAAAACGGCAGGTCCACGTCGCCGGTGTTGGTGACGGCAAAGGTCTGCGTAAGAGTGGCGTCGCCAGTCAGGGCATAGGTCATGTTGAGCTTAAAGTGGAACGGGAAGGCCTTGAGCGACTCGGGCGTATCGGTGATCTCGTAGGTAACGGACGAACCGTCCTCCGACACCTCGACCAGCTTGTGCTCCACGATACGCGCGATGCCGTGGCGCGCCATCTCGCAGCTGCCGGCCGCAGACGTCGCCGTGTTGTTGCGCAGCGAGCCCACAATGGGGAACAGGATGGGCGCATGCTTGCCCCAAAAAGCGGGATCGCCCTGCCACAGATACTCGTTGCCGTTGAGGGCAAGGCTCGTGAGCTGGGCGCCCATGGAATCGATGGCCGCGGTGAGGCCGCCGCGCCTGATGGTAGTGACGGTAGACATGCTGCTTCCTCCAAAAGTAAACAATAGTGTCGAGGACTATTGTCCCACTCTTGGCGGCGGGACGGGACGACAGGCGATTATTGAGTAGCCATAGCGGAAATGGGCGGCGAGCGCCTACTGGGTATCCACGTAAAGGTCAAACCCACCCTGCGAGGTGGTGTCGACCGTATCGGGCGCCCGCGAGTTAAAGCTCGCGGGAACCATTCTTTTCGAGGCACGAAAACGCGTGCCGTCGGTGGCGACAGGTGGCTCATCGACCGTAAGTTCGTAGTCGCCGGGCTTGAGCTCGATACCGTCACCTTCGGAATTGACGTATTGGTGCTCGTCGATCGCTTGTCCCTTGAGCGTACGGCCCACGATATGGATGAGCATCTGGCTGTCGCCGCGCGCGGTATCCCACGTCGCGCCGTCCTTGACCTCGACCGACACATGCACCGAGCGCGTACGGCTGAGCGATTGTTCGACGGAGATCTCGACCTTGGCGGCGTCTTGGCGCTGCTGCTCAACATGGCTCCAGACGCTGCCGATTGCCGAGCAGGCGATAACGCCGGCCATGAAGGCGATGAGGATGGGGCCGAGCGGAGAGCGCCGGCCCGCGCCTTCCTCGCGAGCCAGATCGGGGCGATGCGTGGGCGCAGGCGCCTGGGCGCCCTGCGCGGGCACGTCGAGAATGCTAAAGGATGCCGTGCTGTCGGGGTCGATAGTGTGACGCGGCTGTGGGGTCTTTGCCGGCGAGATGGACATGTCGGCCGGCTCGCCCAGTGTGGCCGTGGCGTCGGCCTTTGCCTCGTCGGCCTCAGCCTGGGCCCAGGCCTGTTCAAAGGTTAGGGGTTCGGCCGAGTCGGAAGCGGCGTCCGTCTCGACGGCATCGTTGCCGCTCTCGTCCTCGTCGATCGACACGTCATGCGGCGCGGGCTCGTCCCACTCCTCGTCCGGAACCTCGCCCTCGCTATACCACCATTCAAAGTCATCGATATCCATACGGGGCGCCCCTTAGGCCTCGCAAATAAACACCTGCTAGCCTTATACCCCCAGACGGCACGAGGGCTCGCACGGAATGCGAAAAGGACTGCTCCTTTGTCGCATCGAAACGGATCTGTTTACGTTTAGCCGCGGGTAATCTTATTTCTCAACAAGAAGTCGACTGCCCCCACGATTCTGATGCCATCGATGTCCGTTGGATGGTCGCCATCCCTGACAATCAGGATCTTCTCATACGAATCAGGAATTTTTCCTAGCGTGCTTAGCTTGAGCGGTCGCAGCTCTCTTTCCCTCGTCGCCTCGGCATCGATCCGTTCGGTAACCTGGATATATTTGCGGTCTGATCCCTCGCCGATTGCGACAAAGTCGATTTCCCCCGCGCGTAGATGGCCGCAAAACACTTCGTATCCTTCAAAGACAAGCTGGTTGTAGATAACGTTCTCGAGCATCCTTCCGCTATCGCTACCTCTATATCCGTCAAGATAGCTGCGAATTCCCGTATCAGCTATGTAATATTTACCGCCTGTCTTAAGAAGCTCCCGCCCCTTGATGTCATACCTTTTTACTTTGGTAAACAGGTACGTCTCTTCCAGAGCGTCAATATATGCCGACACCGTCGATGCGTTGGTCTTACCGCCCGCTGATTCGTTGAGCGTCCCTACGATTTTGTTGACCGAGGTTTGGTTGGAGATGTTGTCTGCCAGATACGCACAGAGCCGCTCGAGAACATCGCGCTTGGTGATAGCTCCGCGACCCCTACGCGTCACACGCGACAGGATATCGCGCGCGACGATCGTCTGGTAGAGGCTACGGATATAGTCGCGACACAGCTCACGTCTCGGCTCATCATGGGCCAGAAACGGCATGCCGCCATAGGTTATGTACTGCTCAAGCACGGTATTTGAATTAAGGCGATCGCCCGTCTTGGAAACAAGTTCGACCCTCTCACCAAGCCCTTCAGCGGCGACCGCATCAATCGAGCGAAAATCAAGATATTCGCCAAACGTGAGAGGCTGCATCTTGACCTCGACATATCGGCCCGAGATAAGCGTTGCGAGCTCGCTCGATAGCAAAAAGGCATTGGAGCCCGTGACATAGATATCACACGGCAAATCCACTCGGAGCGAGTTGACCGCCTTTTCCCAACCTTCGACATTCTGGAGCTCGTCAAAGAACAGGTAGGGATGATCGATGCCGTCGATGCGCTCCCGAACCATACGATAAAACGTCAGATAATCCGTAATTCCCGCGTACTCTAGAGATTCCATCTTAAAGGTCAGCAAACGCTCGGCTGGCACCCCCTGTTGCGCCAGATAGTCCCTCATCATGTCCAATAACGTTGATTTGCCACAACGGCGTATGCCCGTCACGATTTTGATGAGGTCGGTATCCTGAAAAGCAATGAGTCGATCAAGATAACGGCTTCGGCGAACGATATCCATAGAGTCTCCCTAGCGCCCGACCAGACATGAAATCTTATAAACTTGCATTATTTGCAAGTTTATAAGATGTTACCTTAGAAACTTGCAGAATTTGCAAGTTTCTAAGGTATGGAATGTGACAAACGGACTGTCCCTTTGTCACATTAGCTTGGCGCTGCTCATGTGCCTGTTCTCGGTGTCATGCTTCACGCACTTCATGGACGTGGCACGCCGCCGCCATCCCAAGTCGATGGTACTCGCAAGCTCGGTTAAGCCCATGGGTTTAGCGTCGGCATCACGTTTGGCACCGCAGTGGGCGGAGCCGTGGTAAGCAACATTGGCATTGCGTACGTAGGCGCAGTGGGCGCCGCGTTCTCGCTTGTGGCCTGGGCGCTCACGCTGGTGACGATTAAGCTCGCCCGCTGGGAACGCCGTCGTCAATCAACACAGCCCCGGATGCAGGCATAGGGGCGAACATAGCCCAAGGTGGCGAGCAACCGGTGAAAACCGTCCCATACGAGTAGTGCCTATCCGCCTGCAAGCTCCGACAGTGCAATTTCGTGTATTTCAAATACACGAAATGCGCGTGGGGCAACTCAAAGGCGGTGGCAGACACATTGTCTGCCACCGCCGTTTATACAGGATTTTATAGATATGTGGGACGTTTACTCCATACCCAGCAGCTCGCGCATCTGGGTTGCGTAGTTAGATGCCATGTTGCCGTAGACAATCTGCACGCCGCCGTTAACATGCACGATGCCACGCGCTTCGAGCTTTTCGGTAAACTCGGCGTCATCAACCACCTTGTCACAGTCATTGAGCTGGATGCGCAGACGGGTGAAGCAGGCCTCGACAGACTTAATGTTGTTGTCGCCGCCCACTGCCTCAACGATGGCGGGAATGAGGTCGCTGATCACGGTCTTGGGAGCCTTTTCGGCCTCATCGCCAGACTCTTCCTCACGGCCAGGGGTCTTTAGATCCTTCTTAAGAATGATGAACTTGAAGACGAAGTAGTACACCACGAAGTAGATGGGGCCGAGGAACAGGATAACCTGCCAGTTGGAGCCCTTGGCTGCACCCATAATGCCGTTAAAGATCAACGACAAGAGCGGGCCGCCAAAGGATGCGGAGCCGGCCACGTTGAACTGCAGGATATAGGTCAGCGCATAGGCAAGACCAGCCATGAGAGCGTGGAACACGTAGAGGATGGGCGCGATAAACAGGAAGGAGTACTCGAGCGGCTCGGTAATGCCGGAGAGGATGCAAGGCACCACGATGGCAATCATGAGCGCTGCGGTCTTCTTCTTGTTCTTGGGAAGCGCCGTCTTGTAGAAGGCGAGTGCAGCACCGGGCAGGCCGAACATGGCGAAGATAACCTTACCGTTCATGACAAAACGGCTGACCTCGATGTTAAACGGCGTGCTAGGAGAGCCCAGGATCGCGTTGTAGATATTGATAGCGCCCTGAACGGTCTGGCCGTCGATGGTCTCGACGCCACCGAGCGACGTGAAGAAGAACGGTAAATAGACAAAGTGATGCAGACCAAAAGGCAGGAGCATGCGCTCGCCAGCGCCGTAGACAAATGCACCAAAGGCACCCGTAGTCTTGATGAACTCGGACAGCGCACCGAGAGCGTTCTGGATAAACGGGAAAACAAAGGACATGACCAATGCGAGGACACTGCATGAGAGCAGCGTTACCGCCGGAATAAAGCGCGTGCCGTTGAAGATGGAGAACACGGCAGGCAGCTCAATCTTGTAGTAACGGTTATGCAGGTATGCGACGATTGCACCCACCAGAAGACCGCCGATAACGCCCGTGTCGAGCGTGGTGATACCGAGGATCGTGCTCTGACCCGTCGTAAGATTGGCGGGATCGATAACGCCGGTCGCCGTGAGGAACGTGCCCATCACGGAGTTCATGCACATGTAGCCCAAAAAGCCACAAAGCGCCGCGGTAGCCTTCTCGGACTTGGCGAAGCCATAGGCGAGACAAATCGAGAAGATAACCGGGATGTTGCTCATAACGATGCCGGCTGCGGCCTTAAGAATCGAAAAGAAAATCGCAAAGCCCGGAGCAGCAAGCCAGGGAACAGCTGCCGTAAGGGTGGGGCTGGTAAAGGCATTGCCAAAGCCCTGAAGGATACCGGCGATTGGCAGGATTAGGACAGGCGTCATGAGGACTTTGCCCAGGCGCTGGAACTTTGCCAGCAGCTCATCTTTGTTCATGGGATACCCCTCTTAAAGAAACGGGGCGTGCAGCTCTACAACCCACACGCCCCATAACAGTTATCTAACGCTATGGAACTAGCTACTTAAGCTCCGGCCAGTAATCCTTATTGGCCTCGATGAGCTTATCGAGCACCTTGCGCGCCTTCTTTGCGTCACCGACCAGACGATTAAGCGTGAGTGCCTGCAGGGCCTTCTCGTAGGAACCCTCCATCCAAGCCTCAACAGTCAGGCGCTCATAGGCGTACTGGTTCTCCATAAGACCGCGATAGAAGGTGCCAATCTTGCCAACAGCATAGGGCTGCGGGCCATTGGCGCCCACGCTTGCCGCGACCTCGACCATGGCGTCATCGGGCATACCCTCGATAATGCCGTTGTTGGGCACGATGACAATGAAGGTCTTGTTGGTGTTGCGATAAATGGCCGAGGTGATTTCCACGATCATATCGCCATGAGCATCGTTCTGCACAACCGAGGAGTTCTTTGCGGTGCCGACTTTGGCAACACGCTCGCACTCGGCGAACACGCGCTTCTCGCGACCGTTGATAACCTCGTCGGAGCGAGTGTAGTCGGGGTCGAGGTGAGCGACCTTGTACTCGGGATACAGATAGTACTGCAGATAAGTGTTGGGCAGATAGTCGGGGAAGTCCTCGAGCATGTCCTTGACCATGGCGTAGGTATCAAGCCAGGACTGGTCACGCTGCTCGGCATCGGCAGGAAGGAAGCCGTTCTTCTCCGTGTACTCCTTAATCTGCGGGACGAGGTCATGGCCCTCTTCATCGTAGATGTGCTTGAACCAACCGAAGTGATTGAGGCCAAAGTACACGGGCTCCGTCTTGCTCATATCGCGACCGAGCAGGCGACCGTAAGAGCGCATGAGGTTGACAGGCTGGTCGCAGATGTTGAGAACGCGATGCTCATCGGGCAGGACGCGCTCGAGACCATATGCCACAATAGCAGCCGGATTGGTGTAATTGATAATCCACGCCTCCGGGCTATGGGCGCGAACGTCGTTGACAATCTCAACCATGTCATTCATGGAGCGCATACCGTAAGCCATGCCGCCAGGGCCCACCGTTTCCTGGCCGATGATTCCCATATGCAGCGGAATCTTCTCGTCCTTGCTACGCATCTCGTAGCCGCCGGTACGAATCTGGCAGAGCACAAAGTCGACGTCGGTGTAAGCCTCGTCCTTATCGGTGGTGTAACCAAACTCCACACCGGGCTCCTCCTCGGCGAAGAGGATCTTGCCAAACTCGCCGATCGGACGCTGGCGCTCGGCATCGATGTCATAGAGCATCACGCGGTTCAGCGGCAGAATGTCCATGTGCTTGGTCAGGGCTTTAAGAATGCCAGGGCACCACGTGGAGCCGCCGCCAACAATCACAATATTGAGCTTGTCCTTCATGTTCCGTCCCTCCAGGGTTGGCTGATCGGTGTTCTCGAAGACCTTGGGCTCCGCGGCTGTCCTCGGCTTGCTTCGTTTCGATTGGTATTTTGCGACATAAGGTCATTTGCAAGTCCCCGTGTGGGCCAATGCGAAACGGGGACACATGATTTCGCTCACGACACAGATATGTGTAGGCAGACACGCGCGTTTGCCCAGTTCATGGGCAATAGGCAATCTTGACCGATTACCGATTTCTCACCTGGCTACACAAAGCGGTACCATATGTACGGCGAGGTGCGAGGGGCTGAAACATCTTATGAAAGATCAAGAATCTTTTTATGATCATGTGCGAGCTGGCGAGAGCAAGCTCAACGATCTCGAAAGCGAGATCATGCGCTACATCATCGAGCTGCGTGATGATATTGACGATGTCACGCTTAAGAGCGTTGCCGAACGGTTCTTCGTCGCTCCCAATACAATCGTCAGGCTTGCCCATAAACTTGGCTTCTCGGGGTTTACGGAGCTCAAACAATCGTATTCCGCCTCGCTCGATCGCAATCGATTCACTATCGAGGCACTTCCTCTTGATACCCAGCTCGTACAGACCAAAGATCTGCTTAACGACCGGGTCATCGATTCGGTTGTGAGTCTTATCCAGGACGCCTCGCATATCGTCTTCTTCTGCTCGGGCTTTTCGAAATACCCGTGCCTCGAGATGGCTGAAAAGCTCAAAATAATGGGCAAGAATACCGACACGCTCAGTGAACGCCACGTCATGAGGCATTACGCAGAACTCCTCGGCAAAAACGACCTGGTCTTCAGCGTTTCCGTAAGCGGCGAGACGCAGGTGTCTATTGACGCCACATCGATAGCCAAAACGCGCGGATGCAAGGTTGTCACGCTCACCGGCTTTTCTCGAAATTCCCTCTCGAAACTAGCCGACTACCCTATCTACACCGTGCAAAAAGAAATCCGCTTGGGCAGCATGGACCTCGACAGTCGATTGATGTTCTATTACGTTTTCGAATTGATATTTGAGCGCTACTTCAAACTGGCCAAGAAATAAAACTTGGTATGCGCCCGGCTTCGACTCTTTAGCAGCCTTCTATATGAAAGGTATCGCCCTATGCAACGCGTACTGTTTATCTGTCATGGGAACATCTGCAGATTCAGAAAAATGCCTAGCTAGTTAGGATCCCGGCGAACCATATCGCGTACCTTACGACGTTTTTACGACTTTGAGCCCCGATGCGATATTGCCGTGATGGAGAAAAGCAACTCCTTTCGCCTTTCCCCAGTAGCTGAAGAACGGAGAATCGAGCATAAGCATTCCTTTCCGGTCGTCTCAAACCTCTGCAATTTGGAGGGTAAATCGCGAAAGCTAATATCTCAAACACCAGAAAAATCAAGTCGATGACCTCGCTCAACATTCACGATGTTAGTGTCGGAAAAATTTAGCCAAATATAGTCGGCCGAGATTGACCAATCCCGGCCGACCCATTTTGGCCAACACGCCCGCATCTATGACTTTCCTATCGCATTCCTACATCCCCTCGGGCTGGATCCCCCTCACCTTCACCGCCTGGGGGACGGCCTCCACCGAGTACGTGTCGAGCCCCCTGCCGCGGTAGCTCGGGCCCCGCATCACGAACACCGACGCCTTGTCGAGCAGCCTGTCGAGGGCGGCGTGTTGGCGCCACCAGCGTAGTGGCGGCGGGGAGGCACGGTGGCCATTATTCGGTGACCGGGATTGGTCAAAATCGGTTGACTATTAGCGGCTAAAATCGCCCGGCGCTAACAACGACGCCCACCATCGCATGCTAGTTACAAGAAGCGGATGCACTAGTATTCTTTCAATCGACTTGCAAACCCCTTCAAGCGTCCAACGCAATGGCGTGCTTTCAGACGCAACGCCTCCTTGCGTCCGCATTATTGCTTTGTTAGACTCTACGGAAGAATTCAGCGCAGGCCCATATGCCAAGCCAGCGCCCCGGAAAGGAAAAGGATTCGTGAAGCTGTAGACGATACATATCGACGCCAATTTGCAAATTGCCATCTATCCAAGAATAAATCTGGCTGCACATTTGTCGTATCGTCTTTTCACTGATCCTCGTATATCCTAAACACTACCTTTGCGAGCATTGCCGTCGACTCATTTTCTTTCAGCTTGACTCGAGTCGACGGGCGTTCACGTTGGTCGGAACGAGCCAATCAGAGCATATGCGGCAAAACGCGGCCTCCCATGCCGAGGAGGCACAATGTCAAGAACCAATTTGAACAGCTCCACCACCCTCGTTCTTTCCCATATTACTTATGCATATCCTGGCAGCGCAATGCCCGCACTCGACAACGTGTCGGCGACATTTGCCCCCGGCTGGCACGGCATCGTCGGAGACAACGGGTGCGGGAAATCAACTTTCGTCCGCATTGCGTGCGGACTTCTGATTCCAGATCGCGGCGTCGTTTCACCGCGTCTCGTCTCCGCATATTGCGCGCAAGAAGCCGGAGTCGAACCGCCCATGCTCTTCGATTTTGCGTGCGACTTCGCCCCGGCGACCACGCACCTCAGAAGGATGCTCCGCATCACCGATGATATGCTCTGGCGTTTTTCCGAGCTCTCCGGTGGCGAGCAGAAGAAAATTCAAATAGCCGTCGCGCTTTGGCAGAATCCCGATCTTCTGGCAATGGATGAACCGACTAACCATGTGGACGCAGAATGCAGAAGGCAGATTTGCAAAGCACTCGCCGAGTACAAGGGTATTGGCCTCCTCGTCTCGCACGACCGTGCGTTGCTCGACTCCTTGGCAAATGACTGCCTGTGCTTTGAGTCGGGGCACGTCACCATGCGCCCCGGCAACTACTCCCAAGCTCGCTCGCAGGCGAATCTGGAGCGCGAAAGCGCGGCGCGGGCCAAATCGATTGCGCGATCCGAAGAAAAGCGCATGAAGGCTGAGTATATCAGGCGCGTTGAAAACGCCTCACGGTCCGCATCCAAGAGAAGCGCCCGTCATGTCGATCCGAAGGATCACGACGCGAAAGCACGAATCAAACTCGCCATTCTCACTGGCAGAGACGGCGTTGCGGGCAAGCTCGCTTCGCGCATGGACTCCCGAATCCAGCGCGCGCAAGCCGCCGTCGACGCCCACCATGTCGAAAAGCGCTACGAAAGCACCTTGTGGATGGAAGCGCAACCCAGCCCGCGCAAAACACTGATTCACGTCAGCTCAGATCGCATACCGTGCGGCCCGAGGCAATCTTTGCGGGTTCCCGAGATTTATCTGGGAAATACCGATCATCTGGGCATAAGCGGCCCCAACGGAGCGGGGAAAACAACACTGGTCAAGCATATCCTGGAGATATTGGAAGGCCGCAAGGCCACGGGATTGGACATTCGCACGCTGTATATCCCTCAGGAAGTCGACGATTCATCCTCAATTGAATTCCTCTCGGAAATCAAGGACCTGCCCCAAGCCGAACGTGGAGCCCTGCTTTCGATCGTTGCGCAACTCAATTCGGATCCCGAACGAATATTGTCCGGCGAGAACATCAGCCCGGGGGAGCTGCGGAAGCTCATGCTCGCCCGCGGTATACTAGATGCCCCCGAAATCATCGTCATGGACGAACCCACGAATCACCTGGACCTGCACTCGGTGGAGGCACTCGAGCGAGCGCTTTCCGCCTTTCCCGGCGCGCTTGTTTTGGTGAGCCATGACGAGCAGTTCCTCTCGGCCTCATGCCCCCTCCGCTTGGATTTGGCCCCAGAAGAGGAGCACACTATTGGTCAGCCCCTCCTCTAGCGCTCAGGCATGTCTTCTGCAAGCCGCCTTCTTCTGATATCCCCTCCCCCGTTTTGCAAGCAACTCAGCGCAAATGGCCCATCCCCCTCAGCCTGAAGGCTCAGCGACACCAACGATACCGACGATTCAATATCTGGATGTCCATATTTGCCCCATCTGGGTGATTATTAAATTGTGTTTGTTCCGTGATTGAATACTTTGTCATCATTACGCCCCACTTCTTCTCATCAGAGGACGTCGAGAACGACAGGTCCTTGCGAAATAATCCCAGCTCAGAAGCTTATGGCATGATGTGCTCACCGAGTGCTCGATGACGGTTGACGAATCGTCGGTAATATCCAATTTTAGGAAAGAGGTGTGTATGACCCGACCGAAGATCATGCGCGGACCGTTTGAATGCGGCTCCATCTCAACAACCAGTACGGCAATGTCGTCTATAAAGGAGTCTTCGGCGAGCATGCCGACTTGTTCTGAACGAGCTGTTCGACATGCCCTGAAGGCCGAAGAGATGTTCTCTCGCGTCATGTATCGCCAGATTCTTTGTGCCCACACGAAGCTCCATGGGGCAATGTTTGGGGACGATGATCTTCATGCCGCAACAAGAAATGTCGAGGAGATCTTGCGCAACGTCCTGCGCCTCTATCTCGATGTCCACGGCGAGCCGCAACGTGGAGTCAGCAAATAATTGGATTGAGAGGAGTTCGAGTATGAGGAAATTGAATCAGTTTATGAAGTTCGATTGGGAAGCTTTTGCGAAAGGCAAGCGTTTCCTTTGTGTCGGAGGTGGTAAATGGGTTGATTAAAACACCAAAGAGCATCGCGGCACCAAGATCGACGTGGTGATCACAACCGATAACACGCAGTATCACCAAAACGAAGGCGAGGTGGTCAGCAATCGTTTCGAGAAGCTTTCCATCAAGGTTTCGAACGATATCGAGATTCCCGTCAATCAGCACGTCATTCCCACCGGCGTGGTCGCAAAGGTTTACGGTGATTATCGCAACCAGTTGTCCATCACGGCGGACGGCATTACCGTCATCCCCGCGAAGGGCTAGGTGATTGTGGTGCGTTACTCCAGTGGCGCACCGGCGATCGTGTATTCGACCCCCAGCGCAAAGCTTTGTGTGCTGGGGGTCGCTTTATTTGCGGTCGCCGCGTGCGTTTATTGCATCGGGCTATTCGTGAACACCATTCTTGCGCCCATCGCCATAGAGCCCAGTACGGTGATGGCGTTTGGCGGCAACCTTACCTCCGCAGCGGCCACTCTTAGCCTCGCTGGGACCATGTTGTTTGCGGGAGGGATCACACATTACGTCATGCTATCTGAATCAACACGGTTGCATGCACGCATTAGGAAGGGGCTCTTTGATCCACGTTACGGGAATCCTCTACACCTGCGAGAAGGCGAGCTTCTTCCCGACATCTCTTGCAAAGAGACGGCTCCTGGACAGTTCGAGCTCGCCATCTCAACCTCATCCTCAACGGCAGAAGAAATATCGAAGATGGGACCTAGCATTAGCTCCCGACTTCGCGGAAGGTTCTCCCGCTACGCCGTCGTACTTGCCGAAGCAGACGTCGCATGCAATCAAGTGACCTTCTTCCTTGAAGATGTGACGTTGCATCGAGAGATCAAGGCATCGCGTGTCGAGGATTTGTGCCCGGCGAACGCCTACGAATTCCGCGTTCAAAACGGCACGAGCATCGACCTCCGCACCTCCGGTTCCATGCTCATCGCTGGAAAGACCACGGGCGTGATCGCCCTCTTGCTCCAAGCCCTGTTGGCTGGTCCTGACGGACACGGATCGCAAGTCCTCATCATAGACCCCAAGCAGGCCGAGCCCTCCCGACTTCCTCGCGTGGTTTCACTGAATGCTGACAGGGACGCTCGCGCAATCCTGTCTGCGTTATCACGGTTCGCCGACAGCATCAAAGAGCGACAGAGCTTCCTCAACGACAGGTCGACAGAGACGGGAGACGCCGTGCACTGGTGGGATGCGAGGCTTCACGTTTCGCTTCTCTTCATGGATGAGTACGTGGCACTCCGCACGCTGTTTCCCAAGCGCGCGAGCAAGGAGGACCCCGATTACTGCCTCGCGACGTTTGATGGGCTGGTGAAGCGCATCGTAACGATGGGGGCGAGCGCGGGCTGCTACGCCATCATCTCGATCGCCGAGGCGTCTGTTGAGGAGGGGGGCTTGCCGTCGATGCTGCGCTCGGCGTGCAGCACCCGCGTCCTCTTCAAGCCGACGCTTCCCGAGGCGCGGCTCATATGGGGCGCGGAACGCCTGCTCGACCTCGGTGCACCTCGCACCTTCTCCCCGGGCGACGCTTGGTTCAGCAGTACGGACGGGGCGCACGACCGCATCGGCTTTGTGCATTTTCCGATCATGGACTTCCCCGTGTACCGCGAGCTTGGGCGGCTCCTTGACCTGTACTTCAGAGAATAACCACCGCGGGGTCCGCTTCGCGCAGCAAAAGCGGACCCCGTCGATTGTTCCATTACTTGAAATTCTGCTCATTTATGCGCCTTGGGGAGCTTGTTATCCCAAGGCGCACCCTCGGGCGCGTTCCAAAATCGTCCCGAAATAGCTCATTTACGAGAAAGGACTCGGAACCATGACCAATTCTCTGCCCATGAAGACCCGCGCGATGATGTACGAGCAGCAGCTCGATCACCTGCCCCGTCTTGTGGACGAAATGTACCGAAGAATCGAAACACTCGCCCCGAAGCGCTATGCGGGCATCGTGCACGACAGCGACACGACGGACGCGGGACGTCCGGCAGCCGCGCATCTTCACGTGATGATGGAGTTCCAGAATCCGCGCTCGCTCAATAGCATCGCGAAGCTCCTTGGAGATAAACCTGAGCGCATCGAGGCTTGGAAGGCAGGTGTGGAAAACGGTTTTTCCTACCTGTGCCACAGAACGGATGGCGCACGATCCAAGCATCAGTACGACCCCAAAATCGTGCGCTCCAATTTCGATTACCCAGCGCTACTTGCTTCTATTGAGTCGCGCGTTGCTCGAACGAGGTCCCATAGCAGCATCAAAGTCCTTCTCGATGACCTTCTCGAAGGTCGTATCGACAAGGAGTCCTTGATCTCTCAGCTCTCCGGATCCGAATATGCCCGGACATAGCGTCAGATCGAAGACGTTTATGCACGCCGCCTTCAGGTTCAGGCCCGGGAATGGCGGGGGTTGATGCTCAAGGGCGAAAGAAGGGTGGAATCAGTTTGGATCTTCGGGCCTGCTGGAACGGGGAAGTCCACCCTCGCAAAGCTCTATGCGAAGCGGAAGGGCGAACCGTTCTTCGTCTCTGGATCTACGAGAGACATCTTTCAGGGGTATGAGGGCAAGCACACGGTGATTCTTGACGAACTTCGTCCCTCATCCATCCCCTACGCCGACCTGCTTCGCATCACGGATCCCTATGCGATGGAGCATGAGGTGATGGCACCGTCCCGATATTCCGACAAAGCGATAGCCGCCGATCTCGTAATCGTCACGACGCCCTACAGCCCCTTGGAATTCTATGGAGAACAGATGCGCCGATCCGCGACTTATCGTCCGCAAAACGATGTCGACGGATTTGGTCAACTTGAGAGGCGCCTCTCCGTCGTTGCGGAGATGCAGACGAGGGAGATCTGTCTCTCTGAGTTTAGGCACGATCTCGACGGATACTGGCCGGTCGAAGGTTCCTCTCGTACAAACCCATATTCGAGTTATGCGCGAGGACTCGCCCCCTCGTCCTGCGCCAACGCTCTTTATAAAGAGCTTCTCGACACCGTTTCGCACTTGACAGCTTAACCAATCGGGCCCCGTGCGATAATCTTGAAATATCGCATCGGGGCTCTTTTCTGAACAGGAAGGAGCCTGCTAGTGACTGTGAGAAAAGACAGCAAAGGGCGAATCCTCAGACGCGGGGAAAGCCAGAGAAAAAACGGCCGTTACTGCTTCAAGTATGTGGATGCAAGAGGTAAAACGCGGAGCGTCTACTCGTGGACCTTGACAACTCATGATCTAACTCCGAAGGGGAAGAAAGCCAGTCCGTGCTTGCGCGCGTTGGAGCATGAGATCCAGCGCGATCTGCTTGATAAGGTCGCGCCGAACAATATGACAGTCTACGAACTCGCATCTCGTTACACTGAAACAAAGACTGCCGTGAAACAATCCACTCGAGCCGCCTACAAGACAATCCTCAATTTTCTTGCTACAGATGAATTCGGCTCGCGACGAATATGCGGTGTCACCTCCCTTGATGCCAAGGAATGGCTCATCAACCTGCAAAAAATCCACGGCAAGCGCTATAGCACAATCCATAGCATCCGTGGTGTTCTGAGACCGGCGTTTCAACTGGCAGAGGAGAACAGCCTGATTCGCCGAAATCCCTTCTATTTCGAGCTCGCAACGATACTGACAAACGACATGGTTACACGCAAGGCCTTGGCCACTAACCAAGAACGCAGATTTCTTGCTTTCGTGGAGGGCGATGAACACTTTCACCGCTATCGTGACGCCATCTACATCCTTCTAAATACGGGCCTGCGCATTTCTGAATTCTGCGGTCTTACCGTCGAAGACCTTGATTTCAAAAACGGAAGCATTCGGGTAAACAAGCAACTTCAGCGGACCAGCAACATGCGATACTACATCGAACGTCCCAAGACGGAGAGCGGGATCCGCTATGTTCCCATGACTCAAGCCGTGACAGAGTGTTTCAGGAGTATCCTTGCGCAACGTCTAAAGCCTTCGAGTGAGCCGGTCGTTGACGGTGTTAGCGGTTTTCTGTTTCTTGATAAAAACGAGATGCCGCGTGTTGCCCTGCACTGGGAGAAGTACTTCCACCACGCGATAGAGAAACATAATCGCATCTACAAGGATGAGCTTCCCAAAATCACACCACATGTCTGCCGACATACCTTCTGCTCGAAGATGGCACGCAGGGGAATGAACCCTGCGAAGCTAAAATGCATCATGGGCCACTCCGACATCAACGTGACTTTTAACACATACACCCATCTTGATTTCGACGACGTCAGAGAGGATATGCTGAAAATTGGATGCAAAGGACGGTCAACATTGTGACAACAAGTCGTAAACCCTCGTTCTTTACGACAATTCTTACGACGCTGGAAAGAAGAATAATCCGCTCATTTATGAATCAATTTGATATTCTGTCCTTGACGAGGGATCAAAAAGCAGTGCGATTATCTGCGAAAACTCTGATATTCGAGAGGTTTTAGCCAATGCGCAAAATCCTATTTGTCTGTCATGGGAACATCTGTCGCTCGACGATGGCTGAGTCGGTGTTTGCCGAGCTGGTGCGCCGTGCTGGGCGCGAGGCGGAGTTCGTCATTGACTCTGCCGCGACCTCGACCGAGGAGATTGGCAACCCTCCGCATCATGGCACCGTCGCCAAGCTGCGCGAGGTCGGGATTCCCGTCGTTGCGCACCGCGCGCGCCAGGTTCGTCGCGCGGAGTATGGTGACTGGGACCACATCGTCTATATGGATGCCGAGAACGCGCGCGGCCTGCGTCGCATCTTCGGCGACGATGCCGACGGCAAGATTTCGCGGCTGCTGGATTGGACCGATCGCCCCGGCGACGTCGCCGATCCCTGGTACACCGGCAACTTCGATGCCACCTACCGCGATGTGCTCGCCGGCTGCACGGCCATGCTCGAGCAACTGTAGGCGCCCGGGCGGCGCGGATGCGTGAGCCACGCCATCGGCATAAAATGAGCGTGGATAATCTCCCGCATACAAATTGAGCGTGGATAATCTCCCACTTTGAACGCAAAACGGCGCTCTAAACGGGAGATTATCCACGCTCATTATCTTGGTGGGAGAAAATCCACGCTCGATTACTCGTCGACGATCTCGGCGAGCCAGACGTTCAACGTATCGACCTCGGGGCAGCAGAACTTTGCCGTACCGGGCTCGTTGCCGGGCACGGTTCCGCCGTAGCGCAGGATGTCGATATAGGGAAAGCCCACATGGCAGGCCATGGAGCACATCTTGCCGCGATCGCGGTCGAAGTCGAAGACGTCGCCGGGCGTGTGGCCATGGTGGCAGCGGCACGTGCCCAGCTGGTCCACGCAGCTAATGCGGATACGTGGGCGCTTGCCGCGTGGCGCGCCGAGCAACTTGCCCTCGCTCGCGGGCTCGGGGCCGCTTTCGCTGGCGCTACTCATGGTCGATCACATCCAGGCAGGCCTCGATGGGCAGGCCGGCAGACTTGTCCTCCTGGTCAGCGTTGCGCTCGATAAGCTCGGCCACCACACGCATGGCATCGGCCGTTGCGTGCTGCAGGCTCCAGCCAGCCATAACGCGACCGACGAGCACCGCCGAGAACGTGTCACCGGTGCCCGGGAAATAGACCGGGATCAGGTCGAAGGGAATCGTGAAGTACTCCCCCGCCACGTGGTCGTAACCGATGACGGCGTTCGTGCCGTCGACCACAGCGCTCGTAATGACCACCGACTTGGCGCCCAGCGCGCGCATGGCGTCCACAAGGGCGTGGGCCTCTTCGGGCGTAATTTGCTCGGCAATAGGCCTATCGGCAAGCAGGCACGCCTCGGTATAGTTGGGCACCGCGTAGTCTGCGCACTCCAGCAGGTGCCGCATAAGGCCAATCGTGGACTCGGGCACGCCCGCATAGAGCTTGCCGTTGTCGCCCATGATGGGGTCGACGAATACCTTGGTGCCCTTTTGCGCGCGGCGGTGGCAAAAGTCTGAGATGATGCGCGTCTCTTCTTCGGTCACGATAAAGCCGGTCGAGATGGCGTCGAACTCAAAGCCGAGTTCTTCCCAGATGGCAAGACTCTGACGCACGTACTCCGTGGTGTCGTGGATGTAGAACTTGGGATAGTTGAGCGTATCGGACACAAGTGCCGTCGGCAGATTGTGGATACGGTAACCCATGTGCGACAGCACCGGCAGCATGGCGGAAAGCGCGACCTTGCCGTAGCCGCACATATCGTTGATCAGCAACAGCTGAGTGTTCTTCATGAGTGTCCCCCTTGGGTCGGGCGCGGCGCAACGGCGCCACAGTGCGACTAAGTGTAGCGCAGGGGACGTTGCGAGCGGAGTCGAGCGGCACGAAGGGCAAATTGTTGCGGAAAGGTTTCGGAAACGAGGGGCTAGCTTGCTTCATTGCGGCTCATTTGCCGCCACTTATTCAGTGCCATTTCAAAACTATGCCGGATTACGGGGCTGAACCTGAATGAGCCAACCACACCCCTTATTTTCAAATCATAGCGAACCTTCTACCTGCGGTTTTCTTTTTACCAATTTCGGCATGGTCGGCAATCCGTCATTCAGCCCCGTAATCCGGCATAGTTTTTAAGTTAGTCGTTGGGGACGTTCTTAAACGACTAGTCAAACAAGAACGTCCCCAACGACTATCCCAACAAGGGCAACGCCGATGTTTTGGCGAAGTCAGCGAAAACCCGCCAGAGTGAGCAAGGTGCCTTGAAACGAGGCGGCATTGACCTTCTGGTCATGCCGCCGAAGTTGAAAGGCAGATTGCCGCTCTGGCGGGTTTGCAGCGTCGAGCCGTTACGGCGTTTGGCAAAACGCCGTAACTATAAGTTTGGTACCTTGACATTGATTTCTCACGCTCCTAAATTGGTTAGGCACAAAACAATTCCACTACCTAACTAAAGAAAGGAGCAGCACTCATTCATGTGCGATGAACCTCTTAGCCTTTGTTCGCACGAGCCCGGCGGCGACCCGTCACAGCCGGCGGATGTATCCGAAGCGGTTAGCTCGGAAGACAAGCTTGCCAAGCGCATCCTCAATAACCTGGGCTTTTGCGGCCATTACATGCATTTTCATGGCGGAGGCGTGTCCGGCAAGGCGCCCATCATCTGCCTACTGGCCAAGCAGCCCGGCGGCGAGATGTCGCAGCAGGAACTCGGCATGCACTTCGGCCTCAAGCCGGGGTCGCTTTCCGAGATCCTGTCCAAGCTCGAGCTCAACGGCCTCATTGAGCGCAGCCGTAACCCCCAGGATCGACGGCAACTCACCATTCGCCTAACCGAGATCGGCTGGGAGAAGGCCCGCATCGACCAAGCCTCGCGCATCCGCTTTAGGGAACAGGCCTTTAGCGCGCTCACCCACGACGAGCGTGAACAGCTCGCCGAGATGCTCGAGAAAATCCGCGTAACCTGGGAGGAACTGGATGATTAAAACCCTTATGGGCAGCATCCGCGATTACATGAAGGTCACGATCGCTACGCCGCTGCTGGTGCTTGGCGAGGTAATCTGCCAGATGATGATCCCGTTTATCACCGCCGACATGATCGACGCCATCAAGGACGGCACCGCCGTTACCGAGATGCTGCCCACCGCCGGCCTTCTCGTACTCATCGCACTGACGTCACTCGCCTTTGGCGCCGCCGCGGGCATCACCTGCAGCCATGCCAGCTGCGGCTTTGCCAAGAACCTGCGTCGCGACCTGTTCTACAAGATCCAGACGTTCAGCTTCGCCAACATCGACGAGTTCTCGACCTCCTCGCTCGTCACGCGCCTCACCACCGACATCAACAACGTGCAGCAGGCCTTTATGATGCTCATCCGCATCGCCGTGCGCTCGCCGCTGGTGCTGGTCTTTGCCTTTACCATGGCATACGCCATGGGCGGCAGCGTCGCCATGGTCTACCTGGTCATCATTCCGCTGCTGGGCTTTGGCCTGTTCTTTATCATCTATAAGGTGCGCCCGATCTTTACCCGCGTGTTCCGCAAGTACGACGCGCTCAACGAATCGGTCGAGGAAAACGTCACCGGCATGCGCGTGGTCAAGAGCTACGTGCGCGAAGACTTTGAGAAGGAGAAGTTCGCCACCGCCGCGCGCGACGTCCAGATGGACTTCACCCGCGCCGAGAAGTTGCTCGCCTTCAACAACCCCATGATGAACATCTGCGTCAACGGCGCGTTCGTCGTCATCATCTACCTGGGCTCCAAGCTCATCATCACGAGCCAGGGCACCCTGTTCGATGTGGGCCAGCTCTCCTCCATCTTTACCTACGGCTTCCAGATTCTGATGAGCCTAATGCAGCTGTCGATGATCTTTGTCATGGTGACCATGGCAGATGAGTCGGCACACCGAATTACCGAGGTGCTGGCCGCCGAGCCCACGATCGCTAACCCGACCGAGCCCGTGCACGAGGTTGCCGACGGCTCCATCGACTTCGATCACGTGAGCTTTAAATATTCCGAGCATGCCCGCCGCCAGGCGCTCGACGATATCGACCTGCATATTAAGAGCGGCGAGACCATCGGCATTATCGGTGGCACCGGCTCGGCCAAGTCGACGCTCGTGAACCTGATCGCCCGTCTGTACGATGTCACGGAGGGCACCGTGCGCGTCGGCGGCGTGGACGTGCGCGACTACGACCTGGACGCGCTGCGCCACCAGGTAGCCATGGTCCTGCAGAAAAACGTGCTGTTTAGCGGCACCATCGCCGAGAACCTGCGCTGGGGCGACCCGAACGCCACCGACGAGGAAGTCCGCGAGGCCGCACATCTGGCCTGCGCCGACGAGTTTGTCGACGGCTTCCCCAAGGGCTACGACACCTGGATCGAGCAGGGCGGCTCCAACGTTTCCGGCGGCCAGAAGCAGCGCCTGTGCATCGCGCGTGCCCTGCTGCGTCGCCCCAAGATCTTGATCCTGGACGACTCCACGAGCGCCGTCGACACCAAGACCGACGCCAAGATCCGCGAGGGCCTGGCGAGCTACCTGCCCAACACGACCAAGCTCATCATCGCCCAGCGCATCAGCTCCGTTCAGGACGCCGACCGCATCATCGTCATGGAGGGCGGCCGCATCAAGGACATCGGCAACCACGATGAGCTGCTCAAGACGAGCGAGATCTACCGCGAGACCTTTACCTCGCAAAATAAGATGAGTGCCGAAGGCGAGGACGCGGTCGAGACCGCCGCAGCCGACACCGAGGCATCCGCACCGCAAGCTCAGACTCAGGAAGGAGGCGAGGCACATGAGTAAGGCCGCTACCGCCGAGCGCGCGCGCAACCGCAAGGGCGGCACCATGACGCGCCTGATCAAGATGCTCTTTGGCTTCTACCCGGTGCTTTTGCCCCTCGTCGTCGCCGGCGTTGTGCTCTGCGCCATCATCAACTCCATCGGCGCGACGTTTCTCCAGAGCGCGCTGCAGGTCATTAGCGAATCGTGGCAGTCGGGCGACTGGACGGCCGCGCAGCCCAAGATTCTGAAGCTCGTGACCACCCTCGGCTGCATCTACGCCGTGGGCGTCGCCTCCTCGCTCTTCTGGAACCGCGCCATGGCCGTCATCACGCAGGGCTCGCTCGAGAAGCTGCGCGAAAAGATGTTCAACCGCATGCAGGACCTGCCGATTCGCTACTTCGACACGCACCAGCGCGGCGACATCATGAGCCACTACACCAACGACATCGACACGCTGCGTCAGATGATCAGCCAATCGCTGCCCAACCTGCTCATGACGATCATCGTCATCGTCACCGTGTTCTTCATCATGCTGTATTACAGCGTGTGGATGTGTCTGGTCATTGTTGCCGGCGTCGCCTTTATGACCTTTATGACCAAGCTGCTCGGCTCCAACTCCGCGCGCTTCTTTATCGCGCAGCAGACCGAGCTCGGCGTGGTCGAGGGCCATATCGAGGAAGTCATGAACGGCCAGAAAGTCGTCAAGGCGTTCTGTCACGAGTCCGCTGCCGAGGCCGATTTTGACGAGCGCAACGAGAAGCTCTTCGAGGTCTCGCAGAAGGCCAACATGTACGCCAACATCCTCATGCCGATCCTCGGGAACCTGGGCGACTTGCTCTACGTGCTGGTCGCGCTGGCGGGCGGCATCTTCCTGGAGCTGGACGTGCCCAACCTGAGCCTCTCGGGCATGACGCTGTCCATCGCCGTCGTGGTGCCGTTCCTCAACATGACCAAGCAGTTCTGCGGACAGATCGGCCAGATCTCGCAGCAGATCAACGCCGTGGTCATGGGTCTCGCCGGCGCCGACCGCATCTTTGAGCTCATCGACGAGGAGCCCGAGGCCGACGAAGGCTACGTGACGCTCGTCAACGCGCAGGTGAACCCCGATACCTGGCAGCTCGAGGAGGCCGACCACCACACCGGCATGTGGGCATGGAAACACCCGCACCGTGCAACCGGCGAGATCGAGTACGTACCGCTGCGCGGCGACCTGGTCATGGACAACGTCGACTTTGGCTACACGCCCGACCACGAGGTGCTGCACGGCGTGTCCGTGTTTGCCAAGCCGGGCCAGAAGGTCGCGTTTGTCGGTGCCACCGGCGCGGGCAAGACGACCATCACCAACCTCATCAACCGCTTCTATGACATCGCCGACGGCAAGATCCGCTACGACGGCATCAACGTCAACAAGATCCGCAAGGCAGATCTGCGCCGCTCGCTGGGCGTGGTGCTGCAGGACGTGAACCTGTTCACCGGTACTGTAATGGACAACATCCGCTACGGCAACCTGGACGCCACCGACGAGGAGTGCATCGCGGCGGCCAAGCTCGCGGGCGCCGACGACTTTATCACCCGCCTGCCCGACGGTTACGACACCATGCTCACCGGCAACGGCGCGCAGCTGTCGCAGGGCCAGCGCCAGCTGATTTCGATCGCACGCGCTGCCGTCGCCGATCCGCCGGCAATGATTCTGGACGAGGCCACGTCGAGCATCGACACCCGCACCGAGGCCATCGTGCAAGCGGGCATGGATAAGCTCATGGAGGGCCGCACGACGTTTGTCATCGCGCACCGCCTGTCCACCGTGCGCAACGCCGACGCAATCATCTGCCTGGATCACGGCCGCATCATCGAGCGTGGCAACCACGACGAGCTGATCGCCAAGCGCGGATATTACTACCAGCTCTATACCGGAGCGTTTGAGCTGGAGTAGCTCAAAACATCCCCTACGCTCCCAACGGACCTCCCCGAGGGAGACGGGGTGTTTACTCCGTGCTCAAACATTCTCGCTTCGCTGCGGAACCGCGCGCGGAGCAAACACCCCGTCTCCCTCGGGGAGCTCCTGCGCACACGGTCTTTTCTCGCAGCCTGAAAAGAAGTGGTGAGGCCCTGGCCGTTTGGCCAGGGCCTCGTTTTGTAAGGATGATTTGGGAGGTGGTGGAGGACCAGTCTTTTTGGGACGGGGCTAAATTAGCTGGTTCTCCATCCCAATATCGATGAATCAACAAATCGCAACTGAGCCCTAATCCAAAAACAGCTAATTTAGCCCCGTCCCAAAAAGACTGCTTTGGCAGAACGTCGGGTGGTATCCTTGGTAGCCCTGTGCTGCAAACGCACCTTAAACGCAAGGAGTCCCATGGATCTTATCGCCCAGCTCGCCCGCGAGCTCAACTTTAAGGCCGCCAACATCGAGTCAGCCGTCAAGCTCATCGACGAGGGCAACACCATCCCCTTTATTTCGCGCTACCGCAAGGAAGCCACGGGCGGCATGGACGACGTCGCCCTGCGCGCACTCGACGAGCGCCTGTCCTACCTGCGCAATCTTGAGCAGCGTAAAGAGGACGTCATCCTGCTCATCGACGCCCAGGGCAAACTCACGCCCGAACTCGAGCAGCAGATTCGCGAGGCCACGCAGCTCCAGCGTGTCGAGGACCTCTACAAGCCCTACCGCAAAAAGCGCATGACTCGCGCGCAGAAGGCCCGCGAGGCAGGCCTTGAGCCGCTCGCCAACATGATCATCATGCAGGCCTCGGTCAAGGGCAGCGCACTCGACGCCGCCGCGGCATACGTCAACGAGGAGGCCGGCTTCGACACGACCGAAAAGGCGCTTGCCGGCGCGGCGGACATCGTGGCCGAGACGGTGGCCGAGGACCCCGAGAACGTCGCCGACCTGCGCGCCTTTACGCAGAACACCGCCGACATCGTCGTCGAGGCCACCGACCCCACCGAGAAGACTCCCTACGAGCCGTACTACAGCTATGACGAGCCGCTGCGCCGTATACCCAACCACCGCGTGCTGGCTATCGACCGCGGTGAGCGCGAGGGCAAGCTCCGCGTGCGCGTGAACGTCGACAGCGCCGCCGCCACGGCGCGCCTCGGCAGCCGCTGGCCCCGTCGTCAGGGCGTGTTCGCACCCGTCTTTGACGCCGCCATCGCCGACGGTTACAGGCGCCTCATGGCCCCCTCGCTGGAGCGCGAGGCCCGCGCCAAGCTCACCGTCCGCGCGCAGACCGAGGCCATCAACGTCTTTGCCAAGAATCTCGAGGGCCTGCTCTCGGCACGCCCCGTGCGCGGCGCCCGTGTGCTCGCACTCGATCCGGGCTACCGCACCGGCTGCAAGGTCGCCGTCATGGACGAGACCGGCAAGCTACTCGACCACGGCGTGGTCTACCCCACCAAGCCGCGCCACGACGTTGCCGGCACCAAGCGTGAGCTCGCCCGCCTCGTCAAGAAGGACGGCGTCAACACCATCGTCATCGGCAACGGTACCGCCAGCCGCGAGACCGAGGAAGTCGTCTCGGAGTTTATCGCCGAACAGGCGCCTGGACTGCGATACACCATCGTCAACGAGGCCGGCGCATCGGTGTACTCCGCCTCCGAGCTCGCAAGCCAGGAATATCCCGACCTGGACGTCACCGTGCGTGGCGCCATGAGCCTGGGCCGCCGCCTGCAAGACCCGCTGGCAGAGCTCGTCAAGATTCCGCCCCAGTCCATCGGCGTTGGCCAGTACCAGCACGACCTTGACCAGGCCGAGCTTTCGCGCACCCTGGGACATGTGGTGGAGGACGTCGTCAACCGCGTGGGCGTCGACGTAAACACTGCAAGTGCGAGCCTGCTGGGATACGTATCGGGCATCACGCCGAGCGTAGCCAAAAACATCGCGGCCTACCGCGAGGAGAACGGCGCCTTTACCGATCGCCGCCAGCTCAAGAAGGTCCCCAAGCTGGGACCCAAGGCATATCTCAACGCCGCGGGCTTCCTGCGCATCAGCGGCGGTAAGAACCCGCTCGATGCGACGAGCGTCCACCCCGAAAGCTACGAGGTGGCCACGGCCGTCCTGGAGCGTGCGGGTGTGGCGGCAAGCGAGCTCAGCCGCGGCGGCGTGCCCGACATCGAGCGACGCATCGGCAGCATCTCGGCGCTGGCAAGCGACCTGGACTGCGGCACCCTCACGCTCATCGACATCGTCAACGAGCTCAAGAAGCCCGGCCGAGACCCGCGCGACGACGCGCCCGAGGTGGTCTTTAGCCGCTCAGCACTTTCCATCGACGACCTGGAACCCGGCATGGAGCTCAAGGGCACGGTGCGCAACGTTGTGGACTTTGGCGCCTTCGTCGACGTGGGCGTGCACCAGGACGGCCTCGTGCATATCTCCAAGCTGGCTAACCGCTTTGTCAAGCACCCCAGCGACGTGGTGCGCGTCGGCGACACGGTCAAGGTGTGGGTCGAAAAGGTCGATCGCAACCGCAAGAAGATCTCGCTCACCATGGTTCAGGGCAAATAGCCGCCAAAGCGGACGTCCCCCTCTTCGCGGCGTGCAAAATTGCGAGTATTCAGCATCTCCCGATAGCCCCGCGGCGCTTCAGAGGGCCATAAAAGCAAAAACGGCCCCCGTTTTGGCGTTTTAGAGCCAAAACGGGGGCCGTTCCGCGCTTCAACCAGCTGGTAAAAGTCTTTACCATGCTGAAAACTCGCGATTTTGCACGTCGCTGCAGGGGGTACCCTTGCTTAGGGCAGAATATGGAAACCCAAAGCGGCGATATCCTTGGCAAAACCGCGCACGGTATCGAGCGAGACCTCGTACGGGTCACGGCCGATGTTCCTGCGCTTGGCCAGGATGCTATTTGGCACCGTGATGATCTGGCAACCGCAGGCCTCGGCCTGGTAAATGTTGATAAGCTCGCGCGTGGACGCCCACAGGACCTCACAGTTGGGCTTGGCAGCGGCCTTCTTGACCGACTCCGTCATAAACGGAATGGGATCGACGCCGGTGTCGGCGATACGGCCGGCAAAAAGCGAGATGATGGACGGCGTCTCGGCGTCAACGGCATCGATCATCTCATCGACCTGCTTAGGCGTAAAGATGGTGGTAACGTTGACCTTGATGCCGTCGGCCGAAAGCTTGCGCACCAGCTCGGCGGTGGACTCGCCCTTGGTGGTCACGCACGGAATCTTGACGTAGACGTTATCTGCCCAGGTAGCAATCTCGCGGGCCTCGACCTCCATGGTCTCGACGTCGTCGGCAAAGACCTCAAACGACACGGACACATCGGTGATGTGGGCCAGAACCTCCTTGGCAAACGCGCGGTAATCCGTCACGCCACCCTTCTTCATAAGGGACGGGTTGGTCGTGAAACCCTGAACGTTGCCGTTCTCGTACATGTCGAGCATGCCCTCGAGGTTTACACCGTCAGCGAACACCTTGATTGCCATCTGCCTGATTCCTTTCGTTTGCATACGGGCATTGAGCTGCTAAACACTTTACCTACGTTTATTAAGGCGTGAACTGCGGTTTTTTATCTTCTCGGCGAACGGTTTTGCGGTTTTACCATTTTTATATCGACGCCCCAGCGGCAAAACGTTTTTGCTAATCATCGCGGTTGATTCCGTTGGCGGCGCTGAGACAGCGCTTCACCGGCGCGTTTTCGCAATCGCTCCAAAACAAAAAGCGGCGACGCCTCATTTGAGACGTCACCGCTTCCGTGTAGGAGCCGGTTATCGGAGCTCCGCCCGATTAGGGCTTAACGTATGCCTGGATTACTCTTCCTCAACGTGGTTGATCACAGCACCCTTGGTGTGGATGAAGTTGGGGACGAAGGCGACGATCAGAAGGACGGCGAGAATCGCGTAGACACCGGTGGTACCGAAGGCCTCGGCAGCGCGGCCGAGCGTAATACCAATGACGGAGAAGTCGAAGTCGCCGAACGTAGTGTTCTTGAAGCCAAAGACGTCAAGAACGGGCAGGAGCAGAGCAGGGGCAAAAGTGATGAGCAGGCCGTTGACGAAAGCGCCAAGAGCTGCGCCCTTGCGACCGCCCGTGGCATTGCCGTAGATACCGGCGGTAGCACCGCAGAAGAAGTGGGGAACCATGCCCGGGATGATGAAGATGCCCAGGGTAGCGCCCACGATGAACATACCGACAACGCCACCGATAAAGGAAGCGACAAAGCCGAGGATGACGGCGGTGGGAGCATAGGGGAAGAAGACAGCGCAGTCGACGGCGGGGATGGCACCGGGGATCAGCTTGTTGGAGATGCCCTGGAAAGCCGGGACCAGGTCGGCGAGAATCATACGGACGCCGTTGTAGACGATAGTGACACCGACGGCGAAGGACAGGGCACAAGTCAGGGCATAGACGATCACATTGTCGCCGCCAGCGGTCTTGGTAACGACCGCAGGATCTGCGATGTAAGCGGCAAAAGCGGTAACCAGGTAGAAGAAAGCCATGGTAAGAGCCGTGGAGATGGTGGTGTCGCGCAGGAAGGCAAACTTCTCGGGAACCTCGATCTTCTCGGTGCTGTTCTCCTCGGCGTCCTTAGCAAAAAGCGTACCGACTGCAGCGGAGATGTAATAGGCGAGTGAACCGAAGTGGCCCATGGCGATTTCATCGCCATCGGTAACCTTCTCGGTGAAACGCTGACCAACGGCGGGAAGCATAGCGCTCACGAGGCCCAGGAACATGCCGCCCACGATGACAAGCTGGACATCCTGGAAGCCAGATGCCTGCAGAACGGCAGACAGCAGGCAAGCCATAAACATGCTGTGATGGCCCGTCAGGAAGATGTACTTAAACTTGGTAAAGCGGGCAATGATAATGTTTACGACGTAGCCGAGAATCAGGATCATCATGGTCTGAACGCCAAGGACGCTCTGAGCCATCGAAACGACGACCTCGTTGTTAGGCACGACGCCGGTGATGTGGAAACCGGTCTCGATGAAGGTCCCCAGCGGAGCAAGGTTCTCCTGAACAACAGCGGCGCCAGCAGACAGCATGATGTAACCAAGAATGGGCTTCAGGGTTCCCGTCATCACCTTGTGGGCAGGGCGCTTGAGCGCAACAAGGCCCACAAAGGCAAACAGACCCATGATCCACGCTGGCTTGGTCAGAATCGATTGGATAAACTCAAGTATGGGAAGGATGGCTTGCATCTGCGCTTCCTTTCTCTCTAACGTGGGCGCGTTTCCCTCTTCCACAGGGAACCGCCCTTTTTTATGCCGCTTTAGGCGTTAGCAGCGGCCGCCTTGATTGCCTCAAGGGCGTCTTCGCGGATCTTCTTCTTGTTCACATAGCTGCGAACGATCACAACGTTGCCGTGGAGCTCGGGGGCGAGCTCCTTAACGGTGATGAACAGATCCGGATTTGCGGAAGAAGCACCGTTCAGGTCCATAGACTCAACGTCGGCCTTGATGCCCTCCTCCTCGCAAAGCTCCTCGACTTTGCCAGCGAGCATCAGGCTAGACCCGATGCCGTTTCCGCATACGGTGATGATATGCATGGCAACCTTCCTCTCCTACACGTGACGGTTTTCCGTCTATCCAAAAGCGGCGACGCATCGCCGTGCCATTAAGGCCTAAAAGAATGAACGCATGGTCTCCAAAACCTGCTCGGGCGTATCGCATGCGCTGAGCTTGGCAACGCAGTCCTCGTCCTCGAACATCTGCGAAAGCTCCGCCAAGCAGCCAAGATGAGCCTTGGGGTCGGGTGCGCAAATACCCACGAGCACGTGAACCGGATCGAAATCCTCATGTCCAAATGCAACGGCAGGGTCAAGCGTGACAATGCAGATGCCGGCCTCGCTCACATTGCCATCGGCCTGAGCGTGAGGCATGGCAATGCCCTCTTCCAAGACCATATAGGGACCGAATTTGTGAACCGACGAAATCATGGCGTCAACATAGCTCTGGTCGCATTTGCCGGCGTCAACTAGCAGCTTACCGCATGCCTTGATCGCTTCCTCCCAATCGGAGGCCTCGACGTGGCAGGCAACAAGCTCGGGCTTAAGAAGATCGGTCAGCATGCTCGCCCCCTACTCCTCGGGCAGGATATGGAAACCAAGTGCCTGAATGTCGCGGGCGAAGCCCTTGACCGTATCAAGCGAGTACTCGAGTAAATCTTTTCCGAAATTCTTGCGCTTGGCAAGAAGGGCATTGGGAACCGTAATGATCTGGCAGCCAACGGACTCCGCCTGGAAGATATTGAGGACCTCGCGCGTAGACGCCCAAAGAACCTCGGCAGCAGGCTTGACGGCAGCCTTCTTTACGGACTCCGCCATGAGGGGCAGCGGATCGACGCCGGTATCGGCAATGCGACCGGCAAAGATGGACAGAATAGAGGGGGTCTCGGCAGAGACGGCATCGACAAACTCGTCGACCTGCTCGGGCGTGAAGATGGTAGTGACATTCACCTTGATACCGTCGGCAGAAAGGCGCTTGACCAGCGCGGCGGTGGACTCGCCCTTGGTGTTGAGTGCCGGGATCTTAACGTAGACGTTGTCTGCCCAGGTTGCAATCTCGCGGGCCTCGGCTTCCATACCCGCCTCGTCGTCGGCAAATACCTCAAAAGAGACCGACACATCGGTGATGTGCTCAAGAACCGTCTTGGCAAAAGCGCGGTAGTCAGTCACGCCACCGGCCTTCATAAGGGAAGGATTGGTCGTGAAACCCTGAACGTTACCATTGTCATGCATGTCAAGCATGCCTTCGAGGTTAGCGCCGTCGGCAAACACCTTGATCGCCATGTTCGGTCCTTTCTCATCTAGCACTATTGCCATCGAAAGCCTTCTTCTTTGTTTCAAAAGCTTTTCGGTTTTCTTTTATAAACCATTTCAAAAGCTATCGAAAGCTCAATTGTCATCTTTCCGTGAACGGTCGAATATCGGGTGTGAACGTACTTCTTTTGGGCGGCACCTTCAGAACAAGACCCTCTACACGCTATTTAAGTGCAAACTATCTGCTACGCATGCATTTGGGACATGCCATTCCGTTCATTTGATTCATTCGATTTTGCCTTGTCCTTTTCATATCGATACGTTATATTTCGATTACGAAAGGCGTATCTTTTGCCTTTCGTTCAAAAGGAGCGGCATATGGCATCTACTTCAGACCTTTCACCGGCCGAGCGTCAGCGATTTATTATGAACTGGCTGGCCGAAAAGCCAAATATCTCGGTATCCGACATCGTTCGCCGTTTTTCGGTTTCGGAAGTCACCGCACGACACGACCTCGTCTCGCTGGAATCCGAAGGCAAGCTGCGTCGCGTACGCGGCGGAGCGGTATCGCTTTCTCGCTCCAACGCAATCTCGTATCCCGAGGAGCGTATCAATGTCCAAGTCGAGGCCAAAGAGGCCATCGCCGCAACCGCGGCAACTCTTGTTGATGATGGCGATGTTCTGGTAATTGATATCGGCACCACAGGCTTTTACTTCGCTAAGGCCCTCATGGACAAGCGTGAGATCACCATTATCACCGGCGATCTTGCAATCGCGAACTATGCCAGCTTTAATCTCCCCAATGCTTCGGTAGTGCTGCTGGGCGGCTCCGTGCGCAAGGGCCACCTCTATCTCGCGGGCGCGCTAACGCTCGACTGCATGAGCAAACTCCATGCCGACAAGGCGTTTGTCAGTGCCGACGGATTCCACCCCGACCACGGTTTTACCGTCGAGCACGACTTCTCAGCCATGATCAAGCATATGTACCTGACCAACTCAAACCAGAGTTACATGATGGTTGACCAGGGAAAGTTCAACAAGACCAGTTTTTATCAGTCCGCGCAGATCGATGACCTCGATGGCATCATCGTTGATGGAGACGACGAGGGCATCATGACGGCGGCGATCGAGAACAGTCGCAGCCATCCCAAGCTCTATATTGCAAAATAGCTCAAATGGCCGGGTCGCCCCCCCTGCGGGCGACCCGGCCATTTATTCAATCAACCCAAAATGCCGCATCGCTGTGACGGTGCCGTCGTGTGCGACATCGTCGGTCACGTAGTCGACGACCGCCTTGACCTCGGGCATGGCGTTGCCCATGGCGACAGCCGTCTCGACCGAAGCGAGCATGCCCAGGTCGTTGCCCGAATCGCCGAAGCCAAAGGTGCGCGCATTTCCTTCGCGGCCCAGATACGCCAGCGCTCGCGCCACGCCCACGCCCTTGTCAATACCCTTGGGGCTCAGCTCGCGATTCTGGCCACCGGTGTTGCACAGCTCAAACTCGCAATCGATAAAGCCGTCATCGTTGGCTACGCGAGCCAGGTCGCCCGCGGAGATACACACTTTGCCTACGCGCAAGCGGCCATCGACGCGCATCTGATCAACGCCATGCACCACGCCGGCGCCTAGCAGAAATGACTGTTCGACACCAACTGGCTCAAGTGAATAAGTGGCACCGTTCGTCTCGAACAACGCCTCGCCGCCTGCCACAGTAATGCGACGCGCAAGCTCCTCGATAACGTCTTCGTCAAAGCAGTCCTCGTGTACCACGCGTCCCTCGACTTCGAGCGTGGCACCTGCCATGGCCACGACGCCCGCGGGGTCGAGCGCACGCAGGCTATCGGCGATAAGCCACAGGGGGCGACCCGTGCAGATAAATGCCTTGTGCCCTGCATCGCGCAGTGCACGGAACGCCTCAACCACCGTCTGCGAGGGGCGAACCGCCGAAAAGTCCTTATCGGTCATATCGTCGGGATCGAACGACGTCAGCGTGCCGTCCACGTCAAAAAAGAGCACGGCGGAATCGGGGCACGCATCAATCATATGGGTTCCTTTCGAGGATAAGGGCAAACGAAGCATCCATCATATAATGGAGCGACGCAACCAGAGAGGTCACCCATGGAATTTTACGCAAGCTGCCCCGAGGGCTTTGAGTCCGCACTCGCCGATGAGCTTAAACGCCTCGGGCTTTCGCATGTCCGCCGGCTGAAGGGCCGCGCTACGTTTGAGGGCGAGCTCGAAGAAGGCTACCGCGCCTGTCTGTGGTCGCGCCTGGCGAGCCGCGTGTTCGTGGTTCTTGGGCGCTTTGAGGCGCAGGATGCCGACGAACTGTACGATAGCGTTTACGACATCGCCTGGGAGAACATCATCCGCCCCGGCGCCACCATCGCCATCACCGCCCGCGGCGTGACCGAGCAGCTGCGCAACACGCGCTTCTCGGCCCTGCGCGCCAAGGACGCGCTGTGCGACCGTCTGGCCGAGACCACGGGCCGTCGTGCCGATGTCGATGCCGCCGACCCCGATGTTCACCTACTGCTTTCGCTGCGCCAGCGCCGTGCGAGCATAAGCCTGGACCTTTCGGGCGACCCGCTGTTCAAACGCCTGCCGCCCGCAGCGACCCGCGCCGGCGAGGGCGCGCACGTGCTGCGCCCCGACTACGCCGCCCTGCTGCTGGCGCAGGTCGGCTGGACCGCACTATGCGAGCGCGAGTTGACGGCCGACGATTACGAGAACGAAGCCCTGCCCACGCTGATCGACGCCTCGTGCGCCGGCGGCGGTCTGCTGCTGGAAGCCGTGAACATTCTGACCGACCGCGCCCCGGGCGCTGCACGCGAGCGCTGGGGCTTTGAAGGCTGGCAGCCGCACGACGCCGCCCTGTGGGAGCAGCTGCTTGCCGAGGCACGCGAACGCGAGGCGGCGGCGCGCGAGCGCCAGGTGCGCATTGTCGCCGTGGACATTGACCCCGCTGCCCGCAAGACTGCCGAGCGCATGGTCAAGTGCGCCGGCTACAAGCGTTTTGTCGACTTTTGCGCTGCCAAGCCAGCCACCGTGCTGGACCATGCAGGCGCTGTTGCCGGTGCCGCCGTGGTCGCAGACACCACCGAGACCCCGCTTTCGCTCATGCACGACGCCATGACGCTGGTCGGCGAGCTGCGCCGCGCGCCCGAGCTTGCCGCGGCGCCGGTCGCCGCGCTCACCCGCGATGGATTGCTGGCCCGCTCGCTCCACGCCGAGCCCGAGCGCTCGATCGCCGTCATGCCCAACAACGAGGAGGCGACCGTCGAAGCCTGGCCGTCGCTCGACCACGCCGCCGCAGCGTTTGAGGCTGCGACCAGCGCAGATGCCGAGGCCGAGGTTGCGGATACCAACGAAGTCAATGACAAAGCCGCCAGCACCCCCATGCCCGAACCTGCCGCCACACTCGACCTGGGCGACGGCAAGCCGCTGCCCGTGCTCATCCCCGAGTCCGAGCAGTTCGCCAACCGCTTGCGCAAGAACGCCCGTCTGCGCCGCAAGTGGGCAAAGCGCGAGGGCGTGAGCTGCTACCGCGTCTACGATGCCGACCTACCCGATTACTCCGCCGCCATCGATCTATACGAGGGCTGCCCGCAGACGCCGGGCCGCTGGCTCGTCATCGCCGAATACGCCGCGCCCAAGACCATCGATCCCGCGCTTGCCCAGGCCCGCATGCTCGACATTCTGGCCATCGCGCCGCGCATCCTAGATGTTCCCGCCGAGCACGTGCACGCCAAGGCCCGCATGCGTTCGCGCGGCGGCTCGCAGTACGGCAAGCAGGGCGCCGGCAAGGGCGGCTCGGGCGAGCGCGCCAATATCGCACGCCGTCGTCTGCCGCTCATCGAGGAGGGCGGCCTTACCTTTGCCGTCAACTTTGACGACTACCTGGACGTCGGCATCTTCTTGGATCACCGCGTCACCCGCAACCTGGTGCGCGAGCACGCCAAGCAGGCGCGGCGCTTTCTCAACCTGTTCGCCTATACCGGCACCGCTACCTGCTATGCGGCAGACGGCGGCGTCGAGGAAACTGTGACGGTCGACCTCTCCAACACCTACCTGGACTGGGCCGAGCGCAATATGCGCCAGAACGGCTTTGTTGGTCCGCAGCATCATTTTGTGCGCGACGACGTGCTTGCCTGGATTCGCGACCAACGCCAGACGCGCAACCGCTGGGACCTGATTTTTGTCGATCCGCCCACGTTTTCGAACTCCTCAAAGATGGGCCGCCGCACCTGGGACGTCCAGCGCGACCATGTTGAGCTTTTGGCCGGCGTATCGCGCCTGCTCGCACAGGGCGGCCACGCCATCTTTAGCTGCAACCTGCGCGGCTTCCGCCCCGAGACGCGCAAGCTCGCGCGCGCGGGCGTCGTGCTAGAGGACATTACGGCGCAGACCATCCCGGAGGACTTTGCGCGCAACCAGAAGGTGCACCATTGCTATATCGTGCGCCGCCTGCCCATCGAGGACGCCATGGCCGAAGTCGGCTTTAGCGCCGAGGAGATTGCAGAGCGAACCGAAGAGCTGCGCAACCCCGAGGCCCGCAAGCCCCGCGCAACGACGCCCGCGCAAGCGCAGGCCGGAGATCGAGGGTCGCGCGGCGACGGCAAGCCTGCCTGCGCCGGCAAGCCCAAAAAGAAGAAGTTCTACGCCAGCAAGCCCAAGGGCAGATAAACCAAGTTGCGGTGGAATACGGACTGTTTTGCCTGGAATTAGGCAAATTTAGACCGTATTTCACCGCAACTCATATTGGGATGGTGGTTGGCGATCTAGCCTTGGGTGACCAGGCGATAGCCGATACCCACGTGCGTCTGGATATAGCGCGGATGCGCCGGATCGGACTCGATCTTCTTACGCAACGTGCCCATAAAGACACGAAGGCTCGCCAGGTCGCTCTTAGTTGCCGTGCCCCAAATCTCGTGCAGGATAAACTGGTGCGTCAGCACCTTGTCGGCGTTGTGCGCCAGCAGGCACAAGAGCTTGTACTCGATCGGCGTCAGATGCAGCTCCTCGCCATCCATCGTGGCGATGCCGGCATCAAAATCGATATGCAGCTCACCGGTATCGAACGAGCCCTCGGAGGCAACGCCGCCCGTTTGCGCATACGAAAGGCGCCTGAGCGTCGTGCGAATGCGCGCGAGCAGCTCCTCGACCGAAAACGGCTTGGTCAGGTAGTCGTCGGCACCGGCATCGAGTGCGCGAATCTTGTCCGCATCCTCGCTGCGCGCCGAGACCACAATGATCGGCATGCCCGACCATGCGCGCACCGACTCCACCACCTTGACGCCGTCCATATCGGGCAGGCCCAGATCGAGCAGCACAATACTCGGTGCCTGCGATGAGGCGGCGGCGATGGCGGCATGGGCGGTCTCCACGGCCATATGGCGCAAGCCGTGCGCCTCGAGCGCGGCAACGATAAGGTTGCGGACGGCGGGGTCGTCCTCAACGACCAAGATGAGCGGTTTCATGGCAGAGTTCGACACAGCGTTACTCCTTATCAAACGAAACGTCGGCGGCGGGAAGCCCAATCGTAAAGACCGAGCCGTGCGGGTCCGCCGCGGCAACCTCTATGCTACCGCCATGCGCCAACATAATGGATCGACAGAGCGAAAGTCCCAAGCCCACGCTGCGATGGCTATCAGCCAAGCCATGGTTGACAGTGTAGAACGATTCAAAGATCCGGCCCTGCTCCTCGGGCGCAATACCGGGACCGTCATCGGCGACGGAACATGCCACCTGTCCATCGTTCGCCATAATCGAGATCACGATATGCGAGCCCGACGGCGTATAGGCAATAGCGTTGTTCACCAGGTTCACCACCAGCTGCACCATCAGGCGCGCATCGACGTTGACGAGCGCCGGCTCGTCGCACGGCACCACCTTAAGATCGTGCTCGCGTACAGCCGGATTCACGTGGCGCAGCGCCTCCTCGACGATATCGTCCATGAGCTCGAGCGTGGTCGACAGATGCATGCCGCCGCCCTCGAGCTTTGTGATGGCGAGCAAATTCTCGACGGTGGCGTTGAGCCATTGCGCATCCGAACGAATGGAAAGGAGCATGCCGCGGCGCGTCTGGCTATCGAGCACGGCCGTGCCGGTCGAACCCTGGTCGAGTAGCACGTCGGCATTGCCCGAAATGCTGGTAAGCGGTGTGCGCAGATCGTGCGAGATAGAGCGCAGCAGATTGGCGCGCAGCTGTTCGTTTTTGGCGAGCACCGCCGCCTCCTCGCGGGCCTCCATGGCGCGGGCGCGATCGAGTGCCAGCTCGCCTTCGCTCACGATGGCGTCGGCAAGTGTCCGTTCCTCGTGCGTCAGCACGTCGGGCTCGGCAACGATAGCCAGCACGCCCACCACCGAGGCGGGGTCGCCCGAGCGCACGAAGCTGTCGCCTGCGCAAACCGTCAGGTAGACGCCATAAAACGCCGAGCCGCCATAGGTGGCATCGAGCGGCGTTCCCACATAGGCGGACGCCGAGAGCCGCGGCGGCATCTGGGGCGTCAGCTGGTGCACCGGCGAGGCGTCACCCACGGCCGTGTACGTCGCACGCGGCAGCAAGTCATCATCGTCGGCGTCGGCGCTGTACCACACGACCGGACAGCCCGAAAGACGCGCCAGCTGCGTTGCCATGGCATGCACAATCTGCTGCTGATCGGAACACCGCTGCAGCATGCGGTTGGTCTCGAGCACCATATGCGTGCGACGGTCGCTGGCGGCAGCCTGTGCCAAGGCGCGGCGCAGGGCCAACGCAATCGAGCTCGACACAAGCGAGACCACAAACATGATGAAGAACATGCCGGGATAGACGCGGTCGATAAACGATAGCGAGCAGCGCGGGTCGACAAACAAGAAGTTGTAGAGCGCTACGGCGGCAGCCGAGCTCAGCAAGCAATACAGACGGCTCCAGGTAAAGAATGCGCACAGCTGCACGGCGAACACATAGACGATCATGATGCTCGGCGCGAGACCAGGATGGTCGAGAAGCGCACCCACAATCGTCGCCGCGACCAGCAGCCCCGCCGATACGCAGGCGTCATACAGAGGGCTGCGACGTGTCAGCGTTGTGCGCCGCCACCAAAAGTTATCGGCAATATCGCCGTCCGCACGGACATCCATCGGCACCCCGCCCCTCTCTTAAAAACAAAAACCACCACAGAGGGGACAGCACCTTTGTGGTGGTTTCCCTTGTGGTGGTTCCAAGTGTATAGCCTTTGCAGTCTGCGGTCGTTAGACAAACAGCACGTGCGCGAGCAGGGCGCACACTCCTGTCCATCGAAGGCCAACTCCATGCAACTTGTCGGCGACTACGGGCGCTCGTTGGGGGCCAGGCGCTGCATCTTGTTCACAGCCTTGAACTTGGTGAACAGCGGCACATACTCAAAGCTCACGTTGGAGTTCTCCAGGCCATACCAGCGCGCCGGCGTACCGGCAAAGCGGCGGATGATGTACTTGAGCGTGATGGCCGTGCGCTCGCTCGGCTCCACGTCACTCTCGGGCGCCAGGAGCTTGCGGATCATGACGAACTTAAACGTACCGATGTTGCCCGGATCCTTGTAGACCGAGTAGTCATGCATCTGCGGCGGCAGCTCGCCAGTGGCGGCCAGATCCTGAACAACCTGGCGCAGGTAGGCGTTCACGCGCTGGTTAACCTTGTAGCCCAGGTACAGATGCACGCGGAAAACATAGTCGGTGCCAAACGTCTCGACCGAATAGGCAAAGGTATGCGGTTCGTCCATGGTCTCGACGTTCACGAACCACCAGGCGCGGGCGCGCTTGGGATGCTTGTCCAGAATCGAGTAGACGATATCGCGGTCGATGTAGTCGGTATTGGTGTCCTTGGTCAGGTACACGATGTTGTCGCTCATAAGCTCATAGCGATCGTCGTCGCGCAGGCGCTTGAGCTGCGGCAGATAGCTGCGCAGCGGCAGCAGCGTAAACTGACGCCGCTCGACCGCCGTGCCGTTGTACCAGCACAGCATAACGCCCATGATGAGCATGGCCATAAGAATAGTGAAATAGCCACCGTGGAAAAATTTGGTGAGCGAACTCACAAAGAAGAAGCCCTCGAGCAAAAGGAAGAACGCAACGAAGATATACGGGACGACCTTAAGGCCGCGATCAACATGCAGGTAGAAGAAGAGCAGCAGCGTCGTGCACATCATGGTCAGGGTGATCGCCAAGCCGTAGGCGGCCTCCATGTGCGCCGAGCTCTGGAACAGCAGCACCACGATGACGCAGCCCACAAGCATGACGTTGTTGACCATGGGAATATAGAGCTGGCCCTTGGTCTCGGCAGGATAGAAGACCTGCATGTGCGGCATGAGGTCCAGGCGGCTGGCCTCGGACACCAACGAGAAAGCGCCGGTGATGAGCGCCTGCGAGGCAATGATGGCCGCGACGGTGGAAAGGCCGACGGCAAAGGGACGCAGGCCCGGGGTGAGCATCTGGTAGAAGGGGTTGAGGTCGGCGATACCCATGAGCTCCGGGTTGCCGGCGTTGTTGATAAGCCACGCGCCCTGGCCCATGTAGGACAGCAGCAAGCAGCACTTAACGAACGGCCAGGTTGCGTAGATGTTGCCGCGGCCCACGTGGCCCATGTCGGAATAAAGCGCCTCGGCGCCGGTGGTGGCGAGGAAGCAGCTGCCCAGAATCATGATGCCCGCATGGTTGTTGGGGCTCAACAAAAAGGCGATGCCGCGCACCGGGTTGAGGCACAGCAGCACGGCGGGGTGCTGGAAGACAAAGAACAGACCCGTGCCGCCCAGGAACAGGAACCACAGCGTCATGATGGGGCCAAAGGCGTGGCCGATCTTGGCCGTGCCGATGCGCTGCACCAAGAAGAGCGCAATGATGATGGCAAGCGTGATGGCCACGACGCGGGCCTGATCGTCGCCCAGCACGGCATGGACTGCCGGAATGGTGCGCAGGCCTTCGATAGCCGTAGTCACGGTAACGGCAGGCGTGAGGATGCCATCGGCGAGCAGCGCCGCGCCGCCCAGCATGGCGGGGATGATGAGCCATTTGCCGCAGCGCTTAACCAGGCTGTATAGAGCAAAGATGCCACCCTCGCCATGGTTGTCGGCGCGCAGCGAGATGAGCACGTACTTGACGGTCGTCAGCAGCGTGACCGTCCATACGACGAGCGAGAGCGCGCCGAGCACGAACTCCTCCGTGACGCTTCCGATGCCGCCGTTGCCGGCAACGAGCGCCTTGGTTACATACATGGGGCTGGTGCCGATATCGCCATACACCACGCCCAGCGTGACGAGCATCGCCGAGATGCTCACAGGAATCGCAGCGTGCGAGGCTGCCTCCTTGGCCTTTTGTTCCATAAGCCGGTTTCCTCCCAACTTTAACGTTCGAGGGGATTATAGATAATCACCCCATGTTTTAATGCACTGTTTTCCCAGCTAGATAAACATTTATACGGCCTTTAGGCCACCGCGGCGATATGGAATGTGACAAAGGGACTGTCCCTTTGTCACATTCGTCATTTTCCGAGCCAGTTTTTGAACCACCACTCCATGGATCGGCTCATCTCGGCCATAAAGGGGCTCGTGTGCTTGCGGGTGTAGATATCCACGACGCGCTCCCCCACCTCGCGGGCATGCGGACGGAACATCATGTCCATCTCGGCAACCTGCGCATCCATGGTCGCGGCATCGGCGCGGCGATAGCGCTCCTCGTGCACCAGGTTCACCACGGGATGCGCAATCGCCGGGCGCTCCTTGCGGGGCGTGCCGATGATGAGCATCGACAGCGGCATGGTATAGGGCGGCAAGTCCAGCAGCGCAGCAACTTCCTCGGCGTTCTCGACGACATCGCCGATATAGCAGCTCCCCAGCCCCAGGGCCTCGGCGGCGACCACGGCGTTTTGGGCAGCGATCACGGCATCCTGCGCCGCGATGGCAAAGTCGCCTAAACCCGGCGCGCGGCGGGGCGCCTTGCCCGTGCGCTCGACAAACTCGGGCTCAAAGCAACCCACGTGCTCAAACAGATCGATCCACTTGGCATAGTCGACCACAAATATAAGTGCCCAGGGCGCCTTGGCGATCATGGGCTGGTGGTCGCACAGGTCGGCCAGGCGATCGAGCGTTGTCTGCTCGCGGACACTCACGATGGAATACATCATCATGGCGCCTGCCGACGGCGCGCGGCTCGCCGCATGCAGAATCGCCGCCCGCTGCTCGTCGGTCACTGCTACGGGACGGTCGTTGTCATCGCGCGCAAAAGCGCGCGTGGACGAACGGTGCTCCAAAATGTCCAGCACCGCGTTGCCCGTGGTCTCGACCGGATAGCCGCCCGCGCCCATGCCAGCGCCCACGTCGCCCGCACTCGTCATACAAACCTGCTCGTTCATCGCCTCATCCTCGCCATTTCTTTAAGAAGCCTTTACGTTTCCGTGTAATTCCCGTCCATTATCGCGCAGGTCGCCACTACATTGCGCCACACCGCCACACATGCGCGCTAATATGGCTGGTTGTTGTGCGCAGCCCGCAAATGCAGTGCATATTTAGGTAACAATCGGGTAAACCCCCGCTTTCGTAGTTTTAAGTTTGTGAGGAGTCTCAGCATGTTCGCAGCCGCCATCTCGCTCGTCGGTCTTGCGGCGACCGTCTTCCTTGTCTTGCGCGAGGCCAAAGCCATTCGCGCGCAGTCGGGCACCGTTGCCAAGGGCGCTCTTGCCTGGAGCGTCGCCTTCGGTCTGTTCCAGGTCTTTTTGACCATTTGGGGTGCCATGGGCCTCGTCGCCCAAAACGAGCCGCTCGCCTTTGTGATGCTCATCCTGACCAACGCCATCCTTACCGGCTGCGCCTGGGCCAGCATCGCACGCGACCGCATCGCCCCGCGCGTCTTTGCGTTCGCCGCGCCCGACGCCCCCGCCCCCACCGGCAAGCTCGCCCGTCTGCGCGGCGCCTTTGTGGGCAAACCGCTCGTCGCCGCCGTGCTGTGCCTGCTGCTCGCCGGCGTCTTTGCGCTGCTGGGCATGGAGGTCTCGTCCAACCACGACTTTACCTGGGTCTACCCCCTATGCATACTGCTCGAGTGGGCCATCATCACCACGCTCATGGTCGGCCTGTTCTTCCTGTTCCAGCGCCGCGGCGCAGCTCCCGCCGTCCTGGCCTTCGCCCTCTTTATCCTGGGCATTGCCGAGTTCTTCGTCATCACGTTTAAATCCATGCCCATCCAGCCGGGCGACCTTTCGGCCATCTCCACCGCCGCCGCGGTCGCCGGCAACGGCTACACCTACTCGATCTCGCTGTTCTGCGTGCTGTCCATGGGCTTTACCGCCATCGCCATGCTGCTATGCGAGTACGCCGGCCTGGTAGCACCGCACCGTCAGAAGGGTGCCGTCAACGCCAAGCGCATGCTGCTCACCAACCTGCTCGTGGCGGTGCTGTGCCTGGGCGGGGTGACCGCGCATGTCACGCTTATCGACTACTACAACACCCTCGGCATCACCGTCTACACCTGGCGCCCGCTCGAGAGCTACTGGCGCGAGGGTTATCTGCCTGCCTTTATTAGTGCGGCACAGTCCATCAAGCCGCCCAAACCCGCCAACTACTCCGCCGACGACGCCAAGGCAACGCTCAAAAAGTATGCCAAGGCCTATGACAAGTCCGATGCCGCCACAAGCGACGCCCGTACCGCCGCCCAAGAGCAGTTCGATAGCGAGAAGCCCACGGTCATCGCCATTATGAACGAGACCTTCTCGGATCTTTCGATCTATCAGGAGATGCACGCCGGCTACGAGGGCCCACAGTACTTTAAGAACCTGTCCGACTGCCTCAGCCGCGGCAAGCTCTACGTGAGCGCCTACGGCGGCGGCACCGCCAATACCGAGTTTGAGTTTCTGACCGGCAGCTCCATGGCCAACCTGGGCTCGGGCGTGTACCCCTACACCATCTACAACATGGAAACGACCGGGAACCTGGCAGAGCAGTTCAAGTCGCTCGGATATTCCACAACGGCCATGCACCCCAACCACGCAACCAACTGGAACCGCGAGAACGTCTACAAGGACTTTGGCTTTGACCAGTTCCTGTCTATCAACGACTTCCAGGGAGCCGACACCTTGCGCGGCATGGTGACCGACCAGGCAACCTACGACAAAATCCTTGAGCTGCTCAACCAGAACGCCGACCCGCAGTTCATCTTTGACGTGACCATGCAGAACCACTCGGGCTACGATACGGGCCTGCTGCCGGCAGATAAGCAGATGCACCTGAACATCGACACGACCGATCTGGACGCCAAGACCATCGAGGACGGCACACTCTCCGATGTCGACGAGTACGTCTCGTGCATCGAGCAGTCCGACCAGGCGCTGCGCTACTTCCTCAATGCCCTGCGCAATCTCGACCGCAAGGTGGTCGTGGTGTTCTGGGGCGACCATCAGCCGTTCTTCCCGTCCAAGTTCAACGATAAGTGGTTTACCGGCGAGGACGACGCTACGCATCAGGAGCGCCTTTGGCAGACCGACTACATCATCTGGGCAAACTACGACGTTGCCGGCTGCGACCAGACGAGCGAGGTCGACGACCTGTCCACCAACTACCTGTCCACCCAGCTGATGCAGCTGATCGGCGCACCACTGACCGACTACCAGAAAGCGCACATGACGCTGCGCAAGTCGCTGCCCGCCATCAACTCGGTGGGCTACGAGGACGCTAGCCTGCGCTGGGCGCTCTCCTCCAACGTCACCGGCGAAGACGCCGTCGCCGCGGCGGCCACCAAGGCGCGCGAGGATTACGCCAAGATGCAGTACTACGAGATGTTCCGCGACGGTAAGAACGTGTACACCGAGCACCTCCAGACCGAGGCCAACGAGACCGACCCCAACCTGGCGCCGGGTACGACCAAGATCAAGTAGCGGGGATCAAGTAACGGGGTCGGGGGCCCGAATCGACGGCAGGCGGAGGTACGGGAAAGGTCTGCTGCTCAAACAGTCCTGCGCAAGACGGGGGCCACATTAAGTGGCCCCCTTTGCGTGCGGAACTCGCGACAGACCTTTCCCGTACCTCCGCCTGCCGTCGCCCCTCACCCGTTGCGGGTTGAGTGGGCTGATAAAGAAACTGCGCTCACCTCATGGTAGAAGCGTGGCCTGTCATGCGAATCGCGGAAACTGTGTCCCAGAATTCACGTCCGGAGTGGGACGCAGTTTCCGCTTGAGGGCCTGTTGGGAAAGCGCATCCCACTTCAAGAGTAAATTCCGGATCGCACTTTCCGCTAAGGCTCTCAACCGGAAAGTGCATCCCATTCCAAGCCTTAATTCCGGGACACAGTTTCCGGACAAGGCGTAAAGCGGAAAGTGTATCCCAGTCTGAGCGCCGATTCCGGGACGCACTTTCCGAAACCCTGCCCATCTGGAAAGCCCGTCCCACGCTCAATACATCCAGCGGATGCAGGAGAGCGTGTCTTTCAGGACGGCCTCGTCATCGGGGTGATGGTAAATGTCGCCCCACACGCTTGCCACGGTTGCTCCCGCGAGTGTCAAGAAAAAAGCCTCGAGGATTTCGAGGCTTTCGCTTCTGTATTATTTCGCACGCGCGGCAGCGATAGACCTACTCGCCCAGCACGGCCTTCTTGGCGGCTGCCGCTATGTTGTCCAGATCTTCCTTGGTCGGATGGTCCTTCGCGGCAACCCAGTTGTCGAGTAGCATCTTAGCGCGGGCGTTGTCGGGATCTTGCTCGAGCATGGCCTCGTAGCGCTGCTTGACCGCAGGGCCCATCTTGCCCTGGCACATCGCCCAGCCTACAAGCTCGGCATCATTGGCCAAATTGGAGGTCACGCGATCGATAATCTGCTGATAATAGCTCTGGTCGGCGCCAAAACCGCAGGTGCCAAACAGGAAGACGCGCTTGCCGTGCAAGGTGGAGAGCAACGCCGCGACCGAAGGCGTGCACGCGCCCTTGTCACACCAAAAACCGACGAGCACCGTGTCGGCCGCGCAGGCGCCCTGCGCCTCGAGCGCAACCTGATCTGCATCCGCATCGTCGCTCAACGCCGCGGCATGGACAAACTCAACACCCGCAGCCTGCAGAGCGCGCTTGATCGCACCCGAAACCATCCTGGTATTGCCGCTCTTGCTGTTAACCACCAAAGAGCACGTCATAGTCACGCTGCCTCGTTTCCCCCAAAACTAAAGCCACTAATGCAATTTATTAGATGAATATCTTAATACCAACGTGACAGATGTAAACCACCTGCCGCTAATCGGTGGCCCCTACTGGGCAAACTGGCTGCGGTAAAGATCGGCATAGAAGCCGTCTGCCGCCAGCAGCTCGTCGTGTGTGCCGCGCTCGATAATCTCGCCGTCGCGCATCACCAGAATGCAGTCGGCGTTGCGAATGGTGCTCAGGCGGTGCGCCACCACAAAGCTTGTGCGACCGGCCATGAGCTCGTCGAATGCCGCCTGCACCTGCAGCTCGGTGCGGGTATCGATGCTCGAGGTCGCCTCGTCCAGCAGCAAGATCGCCGGGTCGGTGAGCATGACGCGCGCGATGCACAGCAGCTGTTTTTGACCCTGGCTAAACGTGCCGCCGTCCTCGCCAATCACCGTGTCGTAGCCCTGCGGCAGCTGCACGATAAACTTGTGCGCATGCGCGCGCTTGGCAGCTTCGATAACCTGCTCGCGCGTGGCATCGGGACAGCCGTAGGCGATGTTATCTGCCACCGTGCCCTCGAACAGCCACGTATCCTGCAACACCATGCCAAAGGCACGGCGCAAGCTTGCGCGCGTGTATTCACGCGAGGAACGGCCATCGACCGCAATGCGGCCGGCATCGATATCATAAAAACGCAGCAGCAAATTGATGAGCGTTGTCTTGCCACAGCCCGTAGGGCCGACCAGGGCAAAGCGCATGCCGGGCTTGGCCTCGATGCAGATATCCTGCAGCAGCTTGCGGTCGGACACGTAGCTAAAGTCCACATGCTCAAAGGCGACCTCGCCCTGCGGTGCGGCAAGCTCTACAGCGTCCGACGCGTCGGGCTCCTGCTCGCGCGCATCGAGCAGCGCAAACATGCGGCGCGCCGAGGCATACGCCGCCTGGATCTGCGTAATAACGTTGGTGACCTCGTTGAACGGCTTGGTGTACTGGTTAGCATAGGACAGGAAAATCTGCACGCCGCCCACCGTAAGCGCCGCCGGCACGCCCGTGATCACGCCCACGCAGCCGATCACAGCGACCACGGCATAGATGATGTTATTGATAAAGCGCGTGCCGGGGTTGGAGAGCGAACCCATAAACTGTGCACGCTCACCTGCCGTATAGAGCTCGGCGTTGAGCGCGTCAAAGCGCGCTTGGGCGTTCGGGCCGTAGGCAAACGCATCAACCAGCTTTTGCTCGCCCACATACTCCTCGATATGACCACCGAGCTGCCCTTGAATGCGCTGCTGTGCCGTAAAGCTCTTGTTGGAAAGCCTGGCGATGGCGCCGGCTGCAAAAATGGAAAGCGGCGTGACGAGCACCACCACGAGCGTCATGGTCAGGTTGATGGAAAGCATAAACGCGAGCGTGCCCACGATGGTGATAACGCCGGTGAAAAGCTGGGTAAAGCCCTGCAGCAGGCCATCGCCCACCTGATCGACATCGTTAACCACGCGGCTCATGAGGTCGCCGTGGGCGTGGCTGTCGATAAAGCTGAGCGGCATGCGGCTGAGCTTGTCGCTCGCCTCCACGCGCATGTCGCGCACCGTCTCGTAGGACAGGCGGTTTACGCAGTAGCCCTGCAGCCACTGAAAGGCCGCGGCCCCCACCACGACGAGCGCGAGTCTGGTAACGAGCGGCAGCAGCGCATCGAAGTCCACCTGCCCGGCGGCGACAATCAGGTCGATGCCCTCGCCGACGAGGATGGGCGTGTAGAGCTGCAAGATCACCGAAGCGGCGGCACTCACAAACGACGCTACAAACGAAATGCGGTGCGGACGAACATAGCCCAGCAGGCGGCGAGTTACCGCGCCCACGGGATAGCGCTCGGGATCGCCGGGCTGGCGCGGACCGTCGCCCAGGTCGTTGAGGTTATCGTTGCCGGACACGTTGGCCGTCATCGTGGCGACCGAACCGGAGGATGTGTAGGGATTCATTTAGCAGCCCTCCTTTGCGCAGACGGATGCGGGGGCGGTCGGGGCGCCTGGGACGGGCGCGGGGCTTGGAGCGGGCGTGGGCGCCGTACTCCTCTGCTGACCCTCGAGCTCCTCGCGGCGAAGCTGCGACTGGCAAATCTCTCGGTAGAGCTGGCAGCTTGCATACAGCTCATCGTGCGTGCCCAGGCCCGCGACCGAGCCGTGGTCGAGTACGCAAATCACGTCGACGTCGCGCACGGTCGAGACGCGCTGGCTCACGATGATGGTCGTCAGCGGCAGCCCGCCCTCGGCGGCACCGCGCATGCTGCGCTCGCGGATGGCGTGGCGAAGCGTCGCATCGGTCTTAAAGTCGAGCGCCGAGGCGGAGTCATCCATGATCAGGATCTGCGGAGAGCCCACCAGGGCACGTGCGATGGTCAGGCGCTGGCGCTGGCCACCGCTAAAGTTCTTGCCGCCCGCCTCGACCGGGGCGTCGAGCCCCTGCGGCTTGTTGCGCACAAACTCGCTGGCCTGCGCCATATCGAGCGCCGCCCAAAGCTCCTCGTCGGTTGCCGCCTCGTCGCGCCAGGTCAAGTTGCTGCGGATAGTGCCGCTCACCAGCGATGCACGTTGCGGAACGGTCGCAACCACACGGCGCAGCTGGTCGAGCGGCCAGGTGCGCACGTCGGCGCCCATCACGCTCACGCTGCCGGTGCTCGCATCGTACAGGCGTGGGATAAGCGAGACGAGTGTGGACTTTCCGCTACCCGTGCCACCGATAATGCCGAGCGTTTTGCCCAGCGGCAGTTCCAGGGTCACATCGTTGACGGCGTTGGCAGCGCCGGCGCCAAACGAAAAGCTCGCATGGTCAAAGCTCAGTGCGGGAACCGGAACAGCGCCACCCGCCAGTTCGCTCGGCTTGGGCAGCGCGACCGGCTGATTGCCCTCGTCGGTGATGCTCGGCTCACAATTGAGCACCTCGTTGATGCGCGACGCGCTGGCGCTCGCCTTGGTAAAGACCACGACCAGGTTGGCGACGTACACGATGGAGGTGAGCGTCTGCGTCATGTAGTTGACGAACGCCATGACCTGGCCCTGCGTAAGCTCACTCACGTTGACCTGGATGCCGCCCACCCACAGGATGGCGCACACGCCCAGGTTCATCATCAAAAACGTGACGGGGTTAAGGATTGATGAGAGCTTGCCCACCGCGATGGCAACATGCGCCTGCTCATCGGCGGCTAGGGCAAAACGCTCGCGCTCGTGGTCTTCGCGCACAAACGCGCGGACCACGCGGGCACCCGAAAGCCCCTCGCGGCAGACAAGCGCGATGCGGTCGAGCTTTGCCTGCAGCTGCTTGTAGTACGGAATGCAGCGCGCCATGACAAACCAAAACACCAAGCCGATGGCAGGCGTGCAGATCAAGAAAATCACACCGAGCTTAAGGTCGATGGCAAGGGCCGCGCACATGGAGCCCACCGCCAAAAAGGGCCAGCGGATGAGCATGCGCACGCCCAGCGCCACGGCAAGCTGCACCTGGTTGACGTCGTTGGTGATGCGCGTGATGAGCGACGGCGTGCCAAAGCGGTCGAGCTCGGCATAGCTCAGCTTATTGATGTGCTGGTAGAGTGCGCCGCGAATGTCGGTGCCCATGCCCTGCGAGGTGAGCGCCGCCATCTTTTGGCAGACGAGCGTAAACGAGATGCCGATCACAGCCATGGCGGCGAGCACCATACCGTAGTGGACGACGGCGTTGACATCGCGTGCGCCAATACCCTTATCGATCATCTGGGCAATCACGAGCGGCGTAAGTAGGTCAAAAATCACTTCGATCAACTTACACGCAGGGCCAATCACCATATACCGGCGAAACTTACCACCAAAACGCCTGAGCAGCTCAATCATAAAAAGGCGCTCCCCATCATCATCTCTCTTCAATCTGATTCATGATAGTACGGCGAGCCCTGGAGATGCGTAAGCAACTCGTTACAGATGTAAGGGCGACGGTCACTAGCGCCCAAGGCATGTAGCAGCCGATGTTTTGGCAACGCCAGCGAGCGCCGCAAGACACGGGATTGAGTTGTTCAGATAAATGCGCCCTCTACGGGTGATTTTTGGACGAAGTGGTCCCGGTGCCGGCGGGCTGTTTGGTAGTCGAGCGATCCCGCAGGCAAAGCCGAGGACCAGCGAGACACCAAATACCCCATCACCTCTTGGACCGCGTTACCATCGATGTTTTGCCAAAGCCAGCGAGCGTCACCCAGAGCGAACAAGTTGGCATGAAAAAGGCAAGGCATAGACCTTCTGGTCATGCCTTGCCTTTTGAATGACAAATTGTCGCTCTGGGTGACGCGCAGCGTCGAGCATTGCGCGGTTTGGTAAAGCCGCGCAAAAAGAAAGCCCGTGCGCTCGATGGATTCGGATGCCCGACAGAGGCTCCTTATGGCTGCTTCCTTCCGGACCTGACCAGATTCGGAACATATCGTCATCCGAACCCATCGAACGCGCTAGGCGCTCGATATATATTACCTGCTCCCGTCTAGCAGAGCAAGATGCCCCGCGGTTAAAGGGAAAACCACATGAGTGCACGGCGGCAAAAAGGCGCGGTCGCAAGTATGCGACCGCGCCCCATCAGTTGCTTCGCAGAGAGCACTCAAGCGTTGCGTAAGCGCTGGGAAGCGAAACGTCGTTCGACGTCAACGCCGTTACTAATTACGGCGCTTGAGGATAATGCCGGCAACGCAAACGGCTGCACCGGCTACGACCAGCCCAATGACGGGCAGAATTGAGAAGGTATCACCCGTCATCGGCATAGCGCCCTTCTCGCCCTTCGTCGTCTTGACGGGCTTCTTATCGCTCGGCTTCGTGGGTTTAACCTCGGGCTCGGGCTTAGGCTCGGGAGCAGCAACCGTGTAGGTAACCGTCGGAACCGGGAACTCATACGCATCGCCAGGCATGCCGTTGCCGTCAACGGGATGCAGAGTCGCGCTCTCGTTGACCTTAAGAGTATGGGTGCCGGCCTCGGTGGGCTTATTCACCAATACCTCGCTGTACGTAAGGACAACCGGTTTAGCGGGCACCGCGGCCTCGTTGAGAGTGAAGACGAGCTTCTCGTTCTCCCCTGCCGTGTACTTGAGGGTGAAGCGATAGGTGCCGTCCGCACGCTTGCCAAAGCCATAGGTGGTCTCGTCGATCTTCTCGGGCGCAAGGTCCTCGCCCGCAACATTCAGGCTGATCTTACTGGCATCGTTCACAAAGTCAAAGTTGTTGCCAATAAGGTCCTCGACAGTCGAGTCGGCAGCGATCTTGTCCACGAGCTTGGCCTTGAGCTTATTGAAGTCGGTGTCGAGCTGGCCGTTGTTGGAATTCCTGGTGAGGTACTGCAGGAATACCTGGCCATCTTTAAAGTCGGAGATGTTCTTGTAGTAGACGTTCATGTCGTAGCCGGCCTTGGCCATCGACTGGAACGTGTCGTCCGTGCTCCAGAACGCGACGTCGATGTTGCACGGCGCGTTCACGTCGACGGGGACGGGGTTCGTGGTGCCGTTATTGGCGGCGGCGTCGGTGTACTCGTAGTCGTACTGGGCCCAGTTCTTGTCAGAGTTCTCATACTGGTCGCGATAGTACTTAAGATACTCGCCGAGCTTCTCGGGGCTCTTCATGGCCTGCGAGAAAATGAAGTTAGAGCCGTCGGAGAACTTCTTCCAGTCGTTCTTGAGATTGTACTCGCGAGACTGCCACTCCCAGATACCGCCCATTTTGTTCGATCCATAGGGGTATGCAGCGTGGGTCTCTGGATTCGTCTGCTTGGTTGGATCGCCAAACGACCTCGTATACGGTTTGGTGTAATCGCCGTTCTTGCAGTAAAGGTAGGTTGCACCGTCACTAATAAGGATCACGTGCTTGTTCTCGGCCTTAACGGCGGTATCCGCGTCGAGGATGCTCTTTGCGGCAAGAAGGCCGGCGTGCATGTTGGTGCCCGAATGCAGGCTCGAGTTCATTGCGTCCAGGATGTCATCATACCCCGTGACGACGTCCGTCAGCGGCTGCTGGATGTTACCGACCTTGTTGAAGAGGACTACGCCGACCTTGATATCCAGGCCGTCTGCCTTGGCCTTCTGGCTGATCTGGCCCAGGAAGTCCTTCGCCTGGTTGTAGATGTCCATCTGCGCTGAGGCGCCGGACTTGTCGAGCACAAACACAACGTCGGACGGCTCGGCCTCGCGCTTGCCCGGGAACGAGAGGGTGACCTTGGTCTCCAGGTTCTCGTCAAGCTCGGTCGCCGTCTTCTGATTCTGCTCTAACGTGGACGATTGCCCGGAGCCCCCCCCCACGGCATCGTCTGCGAATGACATAGTCGCCGGAGTGGCCATGCCTAACGTCAGCGCCAACACCGCGCCAACCGTAACCGCGCGCTTAAGCGTATTTCCCAATCTGTGCATCCTAGCCCCTTTCATATAATTTCCGTTTGCAGACAGGTGCATACGACACCAGTGATACAGCAATAGTATAGACCGTAAAATGCCAACGTAATTAACATATATTTACAAATAACGAGCTGGACAGGCAAATCAGATTGGATATTTATATCTATATGCGACCAAGATCGTATGCTCGGGCAGCCCCCTCGCCTGCGCACGCCAAATTGGCTACAGCCTCCTGCATGCTAAGCGCTTCCTCAAGGCTCATGGGCTTGCGGCAGACCGGCAGAACCAGATCGACACCCTGCCCATACACCGCATCCAGGTTGTCGGCACGACCGCCCACGACGGCGACCACCGGCTTGCCATATCGCTTCGCACGACGGGCCACACCCACCGGCGCCTTACCGGCGGCAGACTGCTCATCCATGTTGCCCTCGCCTGTAATGACCAGGTCGACATCGCGCACGCGCTCGTCAAACCCCACGAGGTCGAGCACGGTTTCCACACCCGAGCGCAACTCGGCGCCGAGCGCCAACAGTGCGGCACCCAGACCGCCGGCGGCACCAGCGCCGGGCACGCCGAGCACCGAGCCAAATGTCCGTGCACCCTCGGGCACACGCAATAGCCCCTGCTCACGCGCCTCGACAATCGCCGCATCGAGCAGGCGACCATAGCCGACCATCCAACTGTCGTACTTGCCCAGAGCCTCGGCATCCCCCCTCGGCAGACCCTTCTGTCCACCGAACACTGCCAGCGCACCGCGGCGCCCCACGAGTGGGTTCTCGACATCGGAAAGCACCACGATACGAGCGCCGTTCAGCGCCCGAAGCGCTGGCGCCAAATCGATACTCGCCACGTGTTCAAGGCCCGCAAGACCGGGGGCGATATTGCAGCCCTGATCATCGACCACACGCGCGCCCAACGCCTGCAGCATGCCGGCACCACCGTCGTTGGTGGCGCTGCCGCCCAAGCCAATATAGATCGTCTTTGCACCCGCACGAACCGCGCGAAGCATGAGCTCACCCACACCATAGGCTGTGGCCGCCAACGCCGCCGACTCCGTGCAAGGCGAATACCCAATGCCCGCCGCCTCAGCCATCTCAATTACAGCCGACTCGTGCTCGCCGTCTACCAGCATCCGGGCAGACACGCGGTCGTCCAAGGGGCCTGTAACCTCGCAGGTCAAAAGCTCGCCGCCGCGCGCGGCGACGGCATCGAGCGTTCCCTCGCCACCATCTGCCAGCGGCAAAGCGCTCAGCTCGGCATCGGGCCACACCTGGCACACGCCTTCGGCAACGGCCGCCTCCGCCTGCGCGCTCGAAACGCTTCCCTTAAAGGAATCGATCGCCAACAGCACACGGCGGGGCCGGCGCTGCACAGGACCAAAGTTGAGCGTCTCGTCGGCGAGATTCCCAACACCCGCAAGTGCCTCGGCATGGACGGCATGCGCATCAAGGCTTAGACCGCAGCCGCACGCGGCGCCATCCACACCGCGCAAACCGGCAAAATAGCCGCTCAACACCTCACGACACTCGTCTGCCAGCACGCCGGCGGTCACATTAAACCGATGGTTCAGGCGCGAATCGGCATTGAGGTCATACAGCGAGCCCACCGCGCCCGCCTTGGCATCGGCCGCGCCATACACGCAACGCCCCACGCGCGCGTTAACCATAAGCCCCGCACACATGCAGCAGGGTTCGAGCGTCACGTAGACTGTACAATCGGAAAGGCGCCAACGCCCAAGCGTCTGAGCGGCGGCGCACAGGGCCAAAAACTCGGCATGTGCCGAAGGGTCCTGGTCGAGCTCACGGCGATTATGCGCCCTCGCGACAATCTCGCCCGCACGCACCACCACAGCACCAATCGGCACCTCGCCCACTGTCGCAGCGGCGCGCGCCTCCGCCAGCGCCTCGCGCATGAACTTCTCGTCGATTTCGGTGATCGTCATCGTTCGCCTTCCCTGTTGCAAATTCAAAACGATGCTATCATTACGACTCACGGAGAGATGGCAGAGCGGTTGAATGCGGCGGTCTTGAAAACCGTTGAGCGCGAGAGCGTTCCGGGGGTTCGAATCCCCCTCTCTCCGCCACCTTAGTGATTCACCGGCGTCATGGTGCGCTCAAACAGCGCATCGACCACGTCGGCCATCTCGGGTCGACGCTCAAGATCGTGGCCCGATTCCCACCAATTTGTGAACACTCGAATAATGCCACCGGCGATAAATTCCGATGTCGTCTCGAGCGAAACGGGCGCCAGGGCGTCTTCGGCAAGCGAGCTCATCACGCGCTCACGGATGGAATGCGCGATGCGGTCGCAAATCATGCCGGTCAGCATGCCCGACATGCTGCTCGCCAAAAGGTTATCCATGAGCTGCTCATGCGCCAGTACCATATTCATGGCATCGTCAAAGACCTCATGGCGAAGCGCCCGTACATCCACAAGCGGCTCCGCGTCCGCTGCGTCGGTCTGGTTTTGGGGCAAGCCCGTCATAAGCTCATCGATATAGAAGGCAAAATAATCGTTTTTATCGCGAAAATGCTTATAGAACGTCGTGCGGCGAATCAGGGCCCGGTCGCAAAGCATGGCAACCGTCAAATCCTCAAACCGATGCTCTTCCAAAAGCTCGGTAAAGGCGTCGAACAGGGCACGATAGGTTTTCTTGATGCGAAGGTCCATCCGTATCACCATCCTCAAGGCGTAGACAGCATTCCGTAATTTGTCGCATATCTTACACCTGTACCACCCGTTCGATATTGGCGCCCCCTCCCTGGTTGAAACAAAACGCTTACCGGAAAGTTCGGCACCGCCAAAGGTTGCGGGTATACTAGATACGTTATACCAACAACGGCCGGCGCAAAACGCCGCTGCCATTCGAAACGGAGACATCATGCTTCCCGTCATCATCGGTATCGTTGTTGTCGTTGTGATCGTCTGCGCCATCGCTGGCATCTACAACAACATGGTTACCAAGCGCAATCGTATCGATAACGCCTGGCAGAACATCGACACGCAGCTGCAGCGCCGCAACGACCTGATCCCCAACCTGGTCGAGACCGTCAAGGGCTACGCCAAGCACGAGCAGGACACGCTCGCCGCCGTGATCAACGCGCGCAACACCGCCGTAAGCGCCACCACCCCCGAGGCCAAAATGGAAGCCGACAACGTGCTGACCGGTGCACTGCGCCAGCTCTTTGCCGTGGCCGAGGCCTACCCCGACCTTAAGGCGAACACCAACTTTATGCAGCTCCAGGCTACGCTCGAGGACACCGAGAACAAGGTGAGCTACGCGCGCCAGAGCTACAACGACTGCGTACTCAGCTACAACAACGCCATCCAGACGTTCCCGGCCGTTATCTTTGCCGGCATCTTCCAGTTTAAGGAGCGCCAGGGCTTCGAGGCAGTTGAAGCTGCCCGCCAGGCACCGACCGTCAAGTTCTAACAGATCCGCAGCGTATCCTTAATCGGGTATATGCATAAACCGCATAAACCGTCCCGTCGAATGCATACTTCGGCGGGACGGTTGCTTTTTGCCCACAGGTACCCCAGAGGGCGGCGTGCAAATTTTGGAGTTTTCAGCATTCTGGAGCCCAAAGGAACAGGAATGGGCCCACAAAACCGCGTTGAAAACCCTGATTCTGAGCCCTCAGCACCTCAGGGATCACTCATTTTCTACAGGATGCGGCTCACGGCGCCTGACTTTCGCCCAAAATCCCGTATGCATGCGCACCCGGCTGCTGAAAACTCCCAAAAATGTACGCCCCGTCCCACCCCAGGCGAGCGGCAACCGGAAAACCGCGCACGCACCTCTTCCTGGTGCGCGGTTTTCCTACAGAACTGCGCGGGGTCACTAGGGCCAAGCTCCTTATGGAGCCCACACCCAGGCGCACTCCGCAGGACGAAAGAACCCCCGCCGCACGTAGTGCGCAGCGGGGGTTCTTTCATGTCCGAGGACACGCCGGAAAGGAAGGTCGCCCTCGGGCCGAACATACAAGACAGCTTACGCGACGGTGTAAACCCAGTTGTGCTTATCCTCGACAGCACCAGACTGAATACCAGTCAGGGTCTCGCGAAGTTTCTTCATAACAGGGCCGATCTCGGTGCAGCCAGCCGGGAAGGTCACGGTCTCGTCGGCACCATAAACCTTGTTGTCAATCTCGCCGACCGGGGAGATAACAGCAGCGGTGCCGCACAGACCGCACTCGACAAAGGTGCCGGCCTTGACCTCGGCCCACTCGACGGGACGCTGATCAACGGTCATGCCCAGGTCCTGAGCGACCTGAACGAGCGAGCGACGGGTGATGGAGGGCAGAATCGAGTCGGTGTGCGACTGCGGAACGACGAGGGTGCCGTCCTCTTTCACGAACAGGACGTTGGCGCCACCGGTCTCCTCGACATAGGTGCGAGACTCGGAGTCAAGATACAGGTTCTCGGCATAGCCCTCGCGATGGGCCTCCATCGTGGGCTTAAGGGACATGGCGTAGTTCAGGCCGGCCTTGATGTTGCCGGTGCCATGCGGGGCTGCACGGTCATACTCGGAAACGCGCAGCTTAACGGGCTTAAGGCCGCCCTTAAAGTACGGACCGACCGGAGTCACGAGAATGCGGAACGTGTACTCAGGAGCAGGAGCCACGCCAATCACGTCACCAGAGCCAATCATAAACGGACGCACGTACAGGGTCGCACCGGAGCCGAAAGGCGGAACCCAGGCGGCGTTGGCAGAAACGACCTGCTTGACGGCCTCAACAAACTTGTCCTTGGGGAACGGGGGCATCTCGAGGCGCTGGGCAGAGTTATACATGCGCTCAGCGTTCATGTCGGGACGGAAGCAGACGATGCTGCCATCCTCGGCGGTGTAGGCCTTCAGGCCCTCAAAGACCTCCTGGCAGTAATGGAAGATGCCGCCGCACTCGGAGACATGCATGGTGTGGTCGGTGGTCAGGCCGCCCTCGTCCCACTCGCCATCCTTCCAATGAGCCTCGTAGCTGTAATCGGTCTTCATGTAGCCAAAGCCGAGGCTACCCCAATCGATATCCTTCTTCTCGACAGTCATATGTCGCTCCTTACATACACAGTTGCATACTCGCGAACCCGCACGCAAGGACCGAGGCCGACCGTGTCGCAACGTCGCACGCCCGGAGCGTAGAGCCGGACGGGACACGCGGGCAACATCGAAGCCGATGGCACGTCGATTCGCATGGACGAGATTGTACTCCGCACGCGCGTCGGATAAAACGTTTTTCTTTAACTAACTAAAGTATTTTCATTTGACCGAAACTAAAGAGGCCCGCCACCGTAAACGGTGACGGGCCTCAGCGACGCGATTTGTGCGCCAGCTCGAACTACGCGTTCTGTTTGCCCAGCTTAGCCTTAACCAGGCCGACTACAGTCGGGATGATCGACACGGCTACGATGCCAATGATCAGCAACTCAAAGTGCTCCTGCACAAAGGGGATGCCGCCAAAGAAGTAGCCCAGCAGTGTAAAGACTGTCGACCAGGTAATGCCGCCCAGCACGTTGTAGATGACAAAGTTGCGCCAGTGCATACCGCCCATGCCGGCAATGAAGGGCACAAAGGTGCGGATAAACGGGAAGAAGCGGCCGAGGAAGATGGCCAGGTGACCCCACTTGTCCAAGAAGTCCTCGGACTTTTTGATACGCTCGGGCGTCATGGCCTTGACCTTGCCCGAAGCGATGATCTTTTTGCCAAAGAAGTGACCGATCATAAAGTTGCACTGGTCGCCCAGGATGGCAGCAGCCCATGCTACGGCCAGCAGGGCCACGATGTTAAAGCCACCGTTATGGGCAAAGAAGCCCGAAGCAAACAGCAGTGAATCGCCGGGAAGGAACGGGAAGAACACCACGCCTGTCTCAATGAAGATAATGAGGAACACGCAGCCGTAGGCCATAAGCGGGCCGGCGGCGATCCAGCTGGCAATCGCGGTGCGCGGGTCTTTGAGCAGCTCGGCGATAAAATTGATGAAACCCATGAAGTAAAACCTCTCAGTTGTGGGCGCGGATACGTCCAAGTTGACCAGTATACGGTTGCGGTGCCCCCTCGTGCGCAACCCCACAAAAGCATGACTCCATTACCAGCAAGTTTGCATAACTGACACCTGTCATGCAAAGCCGCCAAGATTATTCTTCCTAATCCCTAGCGAATCGCTATACTTTATTGAATCGCATTGCCATGGCGCTAAGGGAGGGCGGCCGGTGAGCTTTATCAATACCATTCGCGAGGACATCAAGACCGTCCAGGCGCAGGACCCCGCCGCGCAAAACGGTCTGGTCATCTTCCTTTCCTATCCTGGCCTGCACGCCAAGTGGAACCACGTGCCCGAGCACTGGCTGTGGGAGCACGGTCATCGCTCGCTCGCCCGTGTGCTCTCGCAAATCACCCGCCACATCACCGGGGTCGAGATTCATCCCGCTGCACAGATCGGCAAGCATTTCTTTATCGACCACGCCATGGGCGTCGTCATCGGCGAGACCACCATCGTTGGCGACAACTGCGTGCTCTACCAGGGCGTAACGCTCGGCGGTACCGGTAACGAGACCGGCAAGCGCCACCCCACCCTGGGCGACAACGTCACCGTGGGCACGGGCGCTAAGGTGCTCGGCAACATCCGCATCGGCAACAACGTCAAAATCGGCGGCAACTCGGTTGTCGTCAAGGACGTACCCGACAACTGCACCGTCGTGGGCGTGCCGGGGCGCATCATCAAGCGCAACGGCTGCCGCGTGTTTGAGGAGACGTTTGACGCCAAGCAGCACCGTGAATACATGCCCGACGACGCGGCCGAGCAGTCCGCCCTCAACCGTCAGGGCATCACCGAGAACGCCCGCCGCGTCGCAGAGCTCGAGCAAGAGGTGGCCGAGCTCAAGGCCCTCGTTGCCAAACTTGTGGACGAACGCTAGACGCGGACGGCCAATGACAACATTCATGCCAGCGCAAAGGCGCGCCAGGGAATCTATCCCCGGCGCGCCTTATTTCCGATGCGACAAGGGGGCCGTCCCCATGTCGCATTATGCGAACTGGCTCAGATAGAGGTCGGCGTAGGCGCCCTCGGCAGCCAACAGCTCCTTGTGCGTGCCCTGCTCGATAATGTTGCCGTGATCCATGACCAAGATCAGGTCGGCGTCCACGATCGTCGACAGGCGATGCGCGATCACAAAGCTGGTGCGCCCGCGCATAAGCGCGTCCATGGCGCGACCGATAGCGAGCTCGGTACGCGTGTCCACGCTCGACGTCGCCTCGTCCAGGATGAGAATCGCCGGGTTGTTGAGCAGCACGCGTGCGATGGTCAACAGTTGACGCTGCCCTTGGCTAATGCTCTCGGCATCGTTGGCCACCCGCGTGTCATAACCCTGCGGCATGGTGCGCACAAAGAAGTCGACCTGCGCGGCGCGCGCAGCCGCCACGATCTCGTCGCGCGTCGCCTCGGGACAGCCGTAGGCGATGTTCTGTGCAATCGTGCCATCGAATAGCCAGGCGTCCTGCAGCACCATGCCAAATTGCTGGCGCAGCTCTCCGCGGTCCATACAGCTCGTGTCCACGCCGTCGAGCGTAATGCGGCCGCCATCGATCTCGTAAAAACGCATGAGCAGGTTGATGAGCGTCGTCTTGCCTGCGCCCGTGGTTCCCACCACGGCAATCTTCTGGCCCGGCTCGGCGGTAAACGACACGTCGCGCATAAGCGGCTTGTCGGGCGAATAACCAAAACGCACGTGCTCAAAGGAGACGCGGCCCTCAATGAGGCCCGGCAGCCTGGCGGCCTCCCCCGGCAGCGGATCGGCTTCCATCTCGGGCTCATCGAGCAGGTCGAACACGCGCTCCGCACTCGCCAGCGCGCTCTGCAGCGAGTTAAAGGTAAACGACAGCTGCGTCATGGGTTCGGACGCCTCATAGATAAACTGGAAGAACGCCTGGAACACGCCGACGGTCATGTGACCGGCGACCAGCATGCTGCAGCCCACCAGCGCGATCACGATTTGCGCCAAACGGCCGATAAAGCGCACCGCAGGGCCGACGGCATTGATCATAAAGTCGGCCTTGGTACTCACGCGCGCTAGCTCCTTCGAGGCCTCGTGCACTTCGGCAGAACTCTGACGCTCGCGGTTAAACGCGCGAATCACCAGACGGCCCGAATAGCCTTCCTCGACCGCGCTCGTAATCTTGGACACCCACTCCTGGCGCTCACCGGTCACGTCATGTGTGCGACGCGAGACCACTTTGGTCACCATCAGCGACAACGCCATAAAAAACAAAAAGACCAGCGTGAGCGGCACGCTAAACACGAACATCACGCCCACGGCGCCCACCACGGTGCCAATCGACACCAGCAGCTGCAGCAGTCCGCGCTGCATGCTTTCGGACATCTTGTCTAAGTCGTTGGTCGCGCGGCTGACGACCTCGCCGGGACGATGCGCGTCAAAATAGGCGAGCGGCAGACGGTTGAGCTTTTGCGCGATGCGGTTACGCAGACGCAGGTTGAGGCGTTCGGCCACGCTCGCCATCAAAAAGCTCTGGAGCGCGTAGAACGAGGCGGCGGCCGTCCAGATCATAAAGTAGATGAAGATGGTCCTGCCGCAGTTCTCCCAGGTGATGCTGAAGGTGGTGTCGTTGGCAAACGCCAGCTTCACGTGTCCCCACAGTTCATCGATGACGCGAGCGCTGTACGCCGGCGCCGCGGTGTTAAAGATGACGTAGAACACGATGCTCGCGAACACGAGGTAGAAGCGCCAGTGATCGCCGACGGCCTCGCTCCACAGACGGCGCACCGTTGCCCAGGTATCGCGGGGTTTCTCGTCCTCGTCCTCATCGTCCACATCGCGCATGCGCTCCGCCTCAGCGCGGGCGCGCTCGTCCTCGGCGCGTTCGTTTTCCTCGTAGAGCGCTTGGCGGCGAGCCTCGCGTTTGGCTGCAGCCTTGGCGGCGTCGTCCAGACCGGGCGCGACCGCCGCCTCCTCAGCCGTCCCTGCTGCCACGACGTCATCAACGACGCCCTGATTCTTGAGCTCCTCGGTCATGCTACTCACCTCCTTTCATCTGCGATTCCGCGATGGCGCGGTACACCTCGCAGGTCTCCATCAACTCGTCGTGCGTGCCCAAGCCCACGACCTCGCCATCCTTGAGCACCACGATCTGGTCGGCATGTAGAATGGTCGAGATACGCTGCGCGATGATGAGCACCGCGGCATCGCGCGTCTCGTCCTGCAGCGCATGGCGCAGGGCGGCATCGGTCTTAAAGTCCAGGGCCGAAAAGCTATCGTCGAAGATATACAGATCAGCATGCTTCATGAGCGCACGAGCGATGGCCAGGCGCTGACGCTGACCGCCCGAGAAGTTCGTACCGCCCTGCGCCACCGGGCTATCGAGTCCCTGCGGCTGATCGAGCACAAAGGTGCTCTGGGCAACCTGCAGCGCGTGAAGCATGTCGGCCTCGGTCGCATCCTCGTTGCCATAGCGCAGGTTGCTCGCCACCGTGCCCGAGAACAGCCACGCCTTCTGCGGCACGTAAGCAATATGCCCGCGAATCTCGTCTTGCGAAAGGTCGCGCAGGTCAACACCGTTGAGGCGTATGGCGCCCTTCGAGGCATCGTGGAAGCGCAGCAGGAGCTTGGCCACCGTCGATTTGCCCGATCCCGTCGAGCCCACAATCGCCGTGGTCTGGCCACGGCGACAGGCAAAGCTCAGGTCGCACAGGGTGTCCTCGTCGGCATCGTCAAAACGGAACGACATATGGTCGAACACGGCGACCGCCTCAGCTCCGTCCTCTGAGTCGGACGCGCCCGCGTCGAGCGTTCGCTCGCCATCGGCGATGCTCGGCTCAATCTGGAGCACCTGTTGTGCACGGTTGAGGCACGCCGCGGCGCGCGGCAACGTCAGGATCACCATCTGCGCCATCATCACAAAGAACAGGATCAGCAGCGCGTATTCCAACACGGCCGAGATGCTGCCGATTTGCATAGCGTGAACGCCTACACGATTGCCTCCCACCCACAGCACCGCCACCTCGGCGATATTCATCAGAAAGAAGCAGGAGCTATCGAGACCCACAAACAGGTGGTTGACCTTGATGGCGTTGGCCGCGTAATCACTAAACACCTCGTCTAGGCGCTGCTCCTCATGGCGCTCCTTGTTAAACGCGCGGATGACGCGCACACCCACGATGTTCTCGCGCAGCACCACGTTCATACGGTCGATAAAACTCTGCAGGCGCATAAATATCGGCGCTGCATTGGTGACCGTAAAGACCGCCGCCACCAGCACAATCGCCACAACCGCACCCAGCAGCGTACCCATGGCGGGATCGATATGCCAAGCGAAGATGATGCCCGCCACGGCCAAAAACGGCACCGGCAGCACCAGCTGAATCGTCTGCAGAATCGCCTGCTGGATCACGTTGATGTCGTTGAGCGAGCGCGTGATCATCGAGCCGGTGCCAAAGCGCTCAAAGTCGCTGGCGGACAGCTCGAGTGACTTGTCGTAGACGGCGTTGCGGATGTCACAGGCCACGTTGGCCGCCAGGCGAGCCGAAAGATAACAGCCCAGCACCGCGCCACCGCTGGCCATGCCGGTCGCGATGAGCATGTACAGGCCGTTGCGCAGGATGTAGTCGACATCACCCGTCGTGATACCGGTATTGACCATGTTCGCCAGCATCGTAGGCACCAGCAGCGTGCCGACGTTATCTATCAGAAGCACAAACAGTGTCACCGCAATCAGCCCGCGATACGGCCTCATAAACCTCATTAAGAGTTGCACGTCTCCCCCTCTTCTTGTTTTTCCGCTTGGCTCTCGGCAGCCATCTGCTGTTTAAACGCTTCGCACTCCTCGTTGAGCACATGGGAGAACTTGCCGACCAGACGCATAATCTCACGCTGTTCCCAAGGCTCGAGCGCACCAAAGGCACGCTGCTCGGCTTTAACCGCCGGCAACGCATAGTGCTCGGCGAACCGCCGGCCCTCATCGGTCAAACAAACGACCTTATTCTTACGACTGCCTTCGGCAAATTCCAGCGTTGCAAGCCCTCGCGCCGTCAGGGTTTTAATTGCCGAGTTAATGGTCTGCTTGCTATAGAACCATTCGCTTGTAAGCCGGCTCACAGCAACGCCTTCGTCCGCCGTGCTGATATCGACGAGCATCCAATAGGCGCAATCCGAAAGGCCGCAGGCACGCGCGAACTCTGAATAAATACGGTCAAGCCCGTTGAGCATCCGGTCAAAATCGACCGACGTAACCGCGCAATCCATCTCTCCCACCATTCGATAGTCCGAATTTTGACTAATTGAGATTTCAGATTAGTCCGAGTTTTGACTATCGTCAAGGGCTTCGTTCGCAGCGCGCAAGCTATACAACATATCGACAAAAAAGACCGCCGGCGCGGGGGCGGCGCCAGCGGTCACGTGAAAATCGGGTTTCATTGCCTGTTAAGCGGCGACGGCCTCGTAGACCGTAGCGCCCGAGAAGCTATCGTGCAGGCTTTTGCCGCTGATCCAAGGCAGCTCGACGACCTCGCAGAGCGTGTTGACCAGCTCGGAGCAGTCAGTAAAGTGGCCCTTATCGTTGAGGGCCTCGCAATCCTGAACACGCCAATAGCCATCGGTGTGCGTGATGTAGTACTCGTGATCGTCAATCGTCACAAAAGCGCGCGTCTTGGAACGCAGCAGCTTCAGAAATCCTTCGAAATCGGTCTCGACGACATCTCCAGCCTGGAACATGATAGTTACCTCCTGGCCCAGCGCACCACGGCGCGTTGATAAACGTTGGTACTCCTTTAGTAAAACCTTTATCAGAGGTTATGCGTTCGTCATTTAGGCAAGTGGTAAAAACCGCAGGGCAGACGGGATAAAACGTTTAATCATCCCATTGGTTTGTCACATTTTGAAGGTACTTTTATGCAAACCTACTTTCCCAATTGGAATCTATCCTTTTGCCGGGCAATTGACCGTCTATCGTTGAGCCCGACGGGTATGAACGGGGCATCTGCAACGCCACCGCAAGGAGACACCATGGAGACTATCGAAGCGCTCATTCACCGCCGCAGCTGCCGCAAATACAGCGATCGTCCCGTCGAGGCCGAAAAGCTTGCACGTATTATCGAAGCCGGCCAATATGCACCGAGCGGTATGGGCCGCCAGCCGGTGACGTTTGTCGCCGTCACCGACCCCGCGACCGTCGAGCGTCTCTCACAGCTCAACGCCCAGGTCATGGGCAGCAACAGCGACCCCTTCTATGGCGCCAAGACCGTTGTGGTGGTGCTGGTTGACCGCAGCGTGCCCACACATCTGGAAGACGGCTCGCTCGCCATGGGCAACTTGCTCAACGCCGCCTATGCACTGGGTGTCGATTCGTGCTGGATTCATCGCGCGCATGAGGTCTTTGACTCGCCCGAGGGCCTGGAGCTGCTGGCCAGCTGGGGCCTGCCCGCCGACGGCAGCCTGCGCGGTGTCGGTAACTGCATTCTGGGCTATGCCGAGGACACGCTACCCGAGGCAAAGCCGCGCCGCGACAACGTGGTGTACGTTAGGTAATTAGTTCCGCCGTTCTACCGAACGGCGGACCTGCTGACGCTGCGCGAGCCGTATTCACGCCAATCTGACGTTCGATTTCGAGGGCGCGACCAGAAGGTCAACGCCCTCTCATTTCACGTCACCTTGGCGCAAATGCGGCCCGCTCTCTGTTGGCGACTGACATCGAATGAGCTGCTGATGGCATTCGACACTTGGGCAGCTAAAAGGCCCCGTCCCAAATTTGCTACCCCACTAGCAACTTATCTTGCCGATGGATTTGTCGTCGTTTCATTCGTTCGAGTCGCTTTGGCGCCATCGCCCTGTTCGCCCTCGTCCTTTTGCGCATCGGCGATGGTGGAGGCCGCCGCAACGATACCGCGCTGGGGCGCGACGCCCGTCTGGGTCTGAACGCCCTCGACAACTTCTGTGCCTGCATGCGCGAGCTCGGGCGACTTAAACATTGCGTCCAGATTGGCCCCGCCGCCGGCGTAACCGAGCGCCGCGAGCGCGATGACAATCACCGCGACAACGACCGCGATCGGAACATAGCGATGCCAGCCTGCGGGATTGAGGCCGCTACGGCGAGCAGCGCCACGGCTAATGTAGCCGAGCGTTCCATCGTGCTTGAGCTTTGACCCCACCACACGCTTACGGCCCCACAGCGATGATTCGGCCTGCATGGCCAAGCGAGCGCTTGCCGAAGGATAACCATATTTAGTGCGTTTGAACGAGCCATCAAACCCCGAGGCGCTTTTGCCCCACGTCCGTGAAGTCGTGCGACGGTTGACCGGCGCCGCGGGCTTTCGAACCCGATTTGTTTTTGAAGTCTCCGCCATACTCCCCGCACGCCGTAACACAGTCGAAACAATACTGCTTTGGACTGTATCACACGCGCCGCGCGCGGTCACGGGCGCCTCGCTTAACGGTCGTCGTCCTTCAGCAGGCGCCACAGGGTCGTACGGCTTATGCCTAGCACTTCGGCAGCTCGGGTCCTGTTGCCGTGAAGGTGACCTACGACCAGCCGCGCGATATCGCGCTCGGTATCGGCCAGTGGGCGCAAGATATACAGATCGCTATCGAGCGTCGGGGCACCAAAGGTCGCGGTCTTGATAACGTCCTCCTGAGCGAGCACCTCCTCCGCCACCGCCCGCTCGGCCGTACCCATCCTCACTAATATATAAAGTCGTTCCGAAACCTCACGAAGCTGTAGATAGTTACGGGGCCATCGATAGGCATCGAGTGTCTTTGCCGCCCCGGACGACAAGGCGGGTGTTGCCGTCTCAAACATATCTGCCAGATACTCCAGATAGCGCGCAACCTTTTCCGACGCGCCGCCCTGCTCGGCAATCGCCGGCGCCACACTCACTGCACAGGCCAGACGCTCGGTTACAAAAGCAGCCTGATCGCTTTCGCCGCCGCCTGGCATGTCGTTTGCCGTCAACACCACATGGCAACGAGTTGCGAGCGCCGTGTCGATCATTGCGGACACGAGCTCGCGCAGGCGTTGGGGGCCAACAGCATGCCAGCCGCCCATGCAAAGTGTCAGCCCCGTTTGGAATAGCGGCGATTCGGAACTTTTGAGCAGATGGCGCCAACCGCGATCCGTAAGCTCATCGAGCGCAACGGACACAAAGGGCTGGTCGGCATAGGGTCCATCCAGGTACAGGCGTTTTGCAATCTGATCCTGTCCCGCGCCCAGCTCGCCCTCGAGCATAAGGGGCACTCCGCGCGCATAGCTCTCCCGTACGGGGGCAGCGACCGCTGCCGCGTCTTCGACGATGCCGTACGCGCTCGATTCGTAGCGGGCCTCAACTTCGTCGGCGTTGAGCCACTCGATGCCCGCATGCGCCGCGGCGGCGCGCACCTCGCGGACCACGATGACCCAAAGGCCCCCGCCCTCTTTGTCGGTGGGGCGAACGGTCAGGCTCAGGCGCGTACCCGCACGCCCCATAACCAGACGCGCGCCGTCTCCTATGCGGTCGAGGCGCTCAGCGACAAAAGCCGCCACATCCCGCTCAAGCGCCGCGTCATTCATGGTCGAGATCGCGACGTCCCCACGCGCATCGATTGCCAATGCCGAGGCCCCGGCAGCAGCTAGGGCATCGCTCAAGATCTTCAGCTTGGCATCGCTATCCATGATTTGCCCCTGTCCGCTGCGACGTGCAACCGCCGACGGTCGCACGACCGAGTGTTTCAAAATTGAACGATATTGCTCACCAAACACTATAGGGCAGAAAGCGCCGTCCTGCGAGTATAGGTGTTGCCCCGCATCGCCATCCTGGCGGGGCGATAAGAGCTCTTCGGGATCTATTAACCTGCGGACAAGCCATACCCGCAAGAGCTCCTATCGCTCCACCGCGAGGATGCGGCCACCAGCAACCAGCACGTAAATGGGCTACTTCTCTACCAGATTCCCAGCACGTGCTGCATTCCCAGACCCATGCACGCAATGCCAATCCAGCAGCAAAAGCCCAATGCGATGGGCTTGCCACCTTTTTTGACCAGCTCGACGATATCGGTATTAAAGCCAATAGCCGCCATGGCCATCACGATAAAGAACTTCGACAGCTCCTTGATGGGCGCCGTAACGGACGCGGGAAGCTGAAACACTGTGGTGACCACACTCGCCAGCACAAAGAACAGCACAAACATGGGAAACGCGCGCTTAAGGGAGAACGTGCTTTTGGCGTCGCCGCCGGCCTTGCGCGCCAGATGCATCTGCCAGCATGCGAGGACCAACGTGATGGGAATAATGGCCAGCGTCCTGGTGAGCTTGACTACCGTAGCGCTCTCGAGCACATTGGCGCCGGGATGCATACTGTCCCAGGCGCTCGCCGCAGCCGTTACAGACGAGGTGTCGTTGATAGCGGTACCGGCAAACAGGCCAAAGCCCTCGTTGGTCAGCCCAAGCATGCCTCCAAGCGTTGGAAACACGAGCGCCGCGATAACGTTAAACAGGAAGATGACCGAAATAGCCTGGGCAATCTCGCGATCGTCGGCATCGATGACAGGCGCGGTCGCGGCGATGGCGGAACCGCCGCAAATCGACGAACCCACACCCACAAGCGTCGCGATCTTGCCCGGTACGTTCATAACGCGGCAGAGCACAAAGGCGATGACGAGCGAGGTCAAGATCGTAGCCACGATAATCGGCAACGACTGGGCGCCTTTGGACAGAATCTGCGAGAGGTTCATGCCAAAGCCAAGCAGGATAACCGCGTACTGCAAGACTTTTTTAGACGTATAGGTGACGCCGGCGGCGAGCTGTTCGCGACGATTCTTGGGAAAGACGAGCGCCAGAACCATGCCAAAGAGGATGGCAAATACCGGCCCACCGACCACCTCAATCTGTTTGCCGAGCAACGACGCAGGGATGGCGATGATCAGGCAGAACAAGACACCCTTCCAGCGCTCGCGTACGATATTTACCAGTTGCATATGGGATTCCTTCTTTCTATTTCACGTTTGCGACGGCTTATGATACGGCAACATCGAGCACAGCCATACGCAAAAACAGACTAAGATGCCACAATAGTTCTCGGGCAACAACCGAATTATCCAGCGCGGAGAGCTGATTCGCGGCATAATTAACAACTGACATATGAGTGTGATAGAACAGTTGCGAGGCACTATGGAAGAATCGATGCACGTCGGCGAGCAGGAAACGAGCCTACAGGACCAGTCCTACCACACCATTCGACGCAAAATAGTCTACCTGGACTACAAGCCGGGCGAAAAGCTGGGCGTCAAGCAGCTTTGCGACGACCTAGATATGGGGCGCACCCCTGTGCGCGAGGCACTGGTGCGTCTGGCGCAAGAGGGCCTAGTGCGCACCGTGCCCCAAAGCGGCACCTATGTCTCGCCCATCAACCTCACCCTTGCCGAGAGTGCCTGCTACATTCGCGAACACCTGGAAAAGCAGGTGATTGTGGAGTGCTGCGCCCGTGCCACCTCGGTAGCCATCGAGCAGCTCGACCGAGCCATCGCGCTGCAGGAAAAAGCCATGGCCGAAGAGGACCGCATCGGCTTCTTTTTAAGCGACAACCTCATGCACCGCATGATCTTTAGCATCGCGTGCCGCAGCACCGTGTGGTCGTGGCTCGAGGCGACCAATGCCGACCTGGAGCGCTTCCGCTGGCTGCGCGCCGCTACGCAGGCGCTCGACAATCAGGAGATTGTTAACGAGCACAAGCAAATCCGCCGCGCCATCGCCGGTCGCGATCCTATCGAGGCAAGCTTTTTGGTCAGCAAGCACCTGCATATGATGTTCCGCAACCAGACCGAAGTCCTGGACCAATATCCCGAGTACTTCGAGACCAGCAAGCTCCGCTAACCTGCCAAAAAGGGACAGGTTTATTTTGGCAGGTTTTATCTGGGCAGATGCAACAAGGCCCGGCTCCGCCGCAACGGAGCCGGGCCTTAGTTGTTAGGACGTAGGAACTCGATTACTCTACTGTGACACTCTTGGCCAGGTTGCGGGGCTGGTCAACGTCGCAACCGCGCAGGATGGCAACCTCGCGGGCGAGCAGCTGCAGCGGAACGCTCGCCGTGATGGGGCTGAATACGTCACGGACGGACGGCACGCGAATGACGCAGTCGGCGATCTTGTTGATTTCCTCGTCGCCCTCGGTAGCAACGACGATGACCTTGGCGCCGCGCGCCTTGCACTCCATGAGGTTCGACACCGTCTTGTCGTATGTTGCGCTCTTGGTTGCAACCGCGATAACGGGGAAACCCGGGTCGATCAGCGCGATAGGGCCGTGCTTCATCTCGCCGGCAGCATATGCCTCGGCATGCAGGTAGCTGACCTCCTTGAGCTTGAGCGCGCCCTCGTAGGAAATGGCGGCGCCCATGCCGCGACCCACGAACAGTGCAGACTGCGCGTCCTTGCAGACAAGCGCGGCCTCGTGCACGGCCTCGGTCTGCGTATCCAGGATCCACTGGATCTGCTCGGCCGTATCGGAAAGCTCGCGGAACAGCATGCGCGCCTGCTTGGTGGTCAGACGGTACTTAACCTGCGCCAGCAGCAGGGCCAAAAGCGTAAGGCTCACGACCTGACCGATGAAGCTCTTGGTCGAGGCAACTGCAATCTCCTTGTTGGCCTTGGTGTAGATAACGCCGTCGCTCTCGCGCGCCACCGGGCTGCCCAGCACGTTGGTGATGCCAAAGACCTTGGCACCCTTGATGCGTGCATCGCGAATGGCGGCAAGGGTGTCGGCCGTCTCGCCCGACTGGGACACGGCCACGACAAGCGTCGTCGGCGTGATGATGGGGTTGCGATAGCGGAACTCGCTTGCCGCCTCGACCTCGGTAGGAATACGAGCCCAACCCTCAATAAGGTTCTTGGCGATAAGTCCGGCATGGTAGCTGGTGCCGCAGGCAATCACATACACGCGGTCGATATCGTTGAGCTCCTCGAGCGAAAGGCCCAGCTCGTCGATATCGAGCTCACCGGCGGGGGTCATGCGGCCCACCAGGGTATCACGCACGACGCGAGGCTGCTCATGGATCTCCTTAAGCATAAAGTCGGGATAACCGCCCTTTTCGGCCATATCCAGGTCCCAGTCGATATGGGTAAGCTTGGGCTCAATCACGTTGCCAGCCTCGTCGGTATACTCGACGCCTGCGGGCGTAAGCTTGGCAAACTGACCGTCTTCGAGCACCACGACATCGCGGGTGGCATCGATAAGCGCGATCACGTCGGAGGCAACGTAGGAGCCGGTTTCGCCGACACCGACCACAATCGGGGAGTCCTTGCGGGCCACGGCGATCACGCCGGGCTCATCGGCAGAAACGGCGGCCAAACCATAGGCGCCCACCACGTGGGTGCAGGCCTCGCGCACAGAAGCCATCAGGTCGTGTGTCTCGGCATAGGCCTCTTCGATCAAGTGCGCAAAGACCTCGGTGTCGGTCTCGCTCTTAAAGTGATGGCCGCGGCCCTCCAGCTCCTCACGCAGTTCGGCGAAGTTCTCGATGATGCCGTTGTGGACGATGGCGATGCGACCGTCGCAGCTGGTGTGGGGATGGGCGTTGACAACGGAGGGCTTGCCGTGGGTAGCCCAGCGGGTGTGGCCGATGCCGCAGGTGGCGTCGCTGTCGACATTGGTAAGTTCGCTCTCCAGGCCCGCGACCTTGCCCACGCGGCGAATGACGTCGAGGTGAGCCGCCGTGCCCTCGCCCACCTCGAGTGCGACGCCCGAGGAGTCATAGCCGCGATATTCCATGCGCTTAAGGCCCGTGACAAGGATGTTCTTTGCAATATCAGAGCCGGTGTAGCCGACAATTCCGCACATAGGATAAATCCCTTCGCTCGCGTGACTGCAAAACGTCCACGCACAAGGGGCGCTGAGACGTATAACGTTCGAGTATTGTACTCACGCAAGCGCAAGCTGATATACCAGAAGTGGTATCTCAACTTAGATACCACCCGATGCACACACGTTCAGCCGGTCCAAACCGCCACAAAGGTGCCTGTCCCCTTCGTGGTGGTCGCGCTGGCAATAGCGTTTCCCCAGATAAAACCTGCCAAAATAAACCTGTCCCTAATTGGCAGGTTTTGACACCCTAGGGACGGGCGATGCTACAATCTGGCTTGTACTTGAAACGCATCAAAGGGGCCGCTATGGCAAAGGTAAAAATCAGCGACGTCGCGCGCGAGGCAGGGGTCTCGCTGGGCACGGTATCCAACGCGCTCAACCATCCCGAAAAGCTGCGCCCCGAGACCCTCAAACTCATCAATGAGACCATCAATCGCCTTGGCTACCTGCCCAACCAAAGCGCCCGCCAGCTCGCAGGAGGCACCACCAAGTCCTTTGGCCTGGTCCTCCCCCGTCTCGACCACGGCTTCTCGCTCCAAATTGCCAGCGGCGCCCATAACGAGGCCCGCAAGCACGGTTACGACCTGCTCATCGCCAACGCCGATAACGACGATATTCTCGAAGACCATTACCTGCGCTACTTTATGGGCACCCAGATGTCCGGCGTCATGGTTCAGCCCATGGCATCCCCCGACTGGCACCCCGCCATGGCCAAGATGCCCGTGCCGATTGTCCATCTGGACATTCACTGTTCCGAGCCCGGTTACTACGTGGCCGCCGACAACGAGGCGCAGGGGCGCATTATCGCCGAGCTCGCCATCGCCCGCGGCGCGCGCCATATCACCGTTGTGGGCAGAGCGGCATTTATGCAGCTCACCCTGCGCGTACTTGGCATTCACAAGGCCCTCGCCCTGTATCCCGATATCAAAATTGAGGTCATTGACGCCGGAGAATGGAATACCGCTGCCGACGGTTACGGCATCGGCGCCCAGATTGCCGAGCGCTCTGCTGACGAGCGTCCGGATTTTGTCATCGGCCTAACCGACGTATTGGCCTCGGGTGTTATCTCGGCGTTGATCGACAAAGGCATCTCCGTCCCCAAGCAAGTTCGCGTGGCTGGCTGCGACGGCAACCCGCTTGCATGGAGCGGGTCGGTCCCTCTCACCACAGTGGCACCGCCGGGTTACGAAATTGGCCGCAAGGGCGTGCAGCTGCTCGTGGAGCAAATCGAGAACAAGGCGCCGACAAAAACCAAACGCGTCCGTATCGGCTCCGCCGCACGCACCGTCAACGAGGTCACAGCCGCCGAGGACATCAACCGTCAGGAACTCGTGCGGCCGTTCCTCTTAGAGCGCGCCAGTACCCAGGCAAGCAGCCAAGCCGAAGCCACCGCCATCAACCTGGGCGCGTATCTATAGCACGTCGACCAGTATGCCAAAACGCAGCTTAAGCAAAAGAGGCCCGGCCATTGCCGGACCCCTTATGCTTAAGCGTAAATGTTGGCAATTGCCCGTTTCAACGCCGCAGCTGTCTAGCGCACGGCCTTGACCGCCGCCGTAAGGTCGAACAGCGTATCGAGCACGGCCTCGCAGCCATCCACCACATTCTGCGGCAGCGGCACAATGTCGGGGACGGCAAAGACATGGCAGCCGGCCGTAATACCCGAGACGCAGCCGTTGCGTGAATCCTCGACCACGGCGCATTCCTCGGGGGCGAAGCCCGCGCGCTCGCAAGCAAGCAGATACATCTCGGGGTCGGGCTTGCCGTGCACGACGTCCTCGCCGCAGGTCACCGTCTCAAACTTGTCAAAAAGGCCGACCATCTTAAGGTTGCGCTCGGCCGTAGCGAGGCGCGACGACGTCGCTAGACCCACGTGATAGCCCGCAGCCAGCAGCTCGCCTATGCACTCGGCGGCACCGGCCTTAAGCTCCAAATCGGTCTTGACCATCTCGTCGCGAATCTCCTTGTGGCGAACATAGATCGCCTCGGTGGTTTCATGGCTGCCGTAATGCTTATCAAGGATGTCCATGACATCGGGCAGAGTGCGGCCGATAAACTGATGGATCAGCGCATCATCAATCGCGACCCCCAGCTCGGCAGCGCCCGCCTTCCATGCCTTGATGCCCAAACGCTCGGTATCGACCAGCGTTCCGTCCATGTCAAAAATTACAGTCTTGATCATATCGGTCCCCTCACCGGATTGCATTACGGCCACTCTAGCGCACTTTACAAACTTGTATATAACGTATATAGCATATTGCACTATCGTTACATAGGCAAAAGTCATATGACGAGCAGTCCGATAGGATTATAGTTTTCGACCGAGTACTCAATGGTAAGGATTGTTTTATGCTTTCAGACACTACCGCACCTGCAAAGGAGCTTCAGGACAAACTCGCGGCGCTCGAACAGCTGCTTTTGGCATACGGACGCGTCGCCATCGGCTTTTCCGGTGGCGTCGACAGCAGCTTTTTGGCCGCGGTCTGCGCCCGCATCATGCCTGCCAGCACGCTTCTCGTTCACCTCACCACGCCGCTCATCGGCACGCCCGAACAGACCTCGTTTGAGCGATCCGTTGACAGGCAAACCAATGAGGGACCGCATTTTAAGCTCCCCGTGCTCAATCTTTCGGTCGATCAGCTGCAGCTCCCCCAAGTAGCCTGCAACGACGCCAACCGTTGCTACCACTGCAAGCACGCCGGCTTTACCGCCATCGTCAACCACGCTAAGTCGCTCGGCTTTCCCACCGTCATCGATGGCAGCAATGCAAGCGATCGCGGTGACTACCGTCCCGGCATGCGCGCTGCCAAAGAGCTCGGCGTACGCTCCCCTCTTATGGAGGTCGGCTTTACCAAGGACGAAGAGCGCGAGCTGCTGCGCGCATGGGGCTATCCCGTTTGGAACCTGCCGGCGGGAGCCTGTCTTGCCACGCGCGTCCCCACAGGCGAGGAGCTTACGCACGAGAAGGTCGATTTAATCCGCGCCTGCGAGGACTACCTGCACGATCTTGGTCTGTCGCAGGTACGCGCGCGCTTGGTCGGCGGCCGCATGCGTATCGAGGCCGCTCACGCAGATGTCGCCAAAATTGCCGCCCTCGGCGGTGCTACCGTCAATGCCGAGGGCAAGACCCCGCTGCCCGCCGCCATCGAGTCCGCGCTGCGCGAGCTGGGCTGCGCCCACATCTCCCCCGAAGTCACCCCCTACATCCACGGCAATATGAACCAGTAACCTACCAAAAAGGGACAGGTTTATTTTGGCAGGTTTTATCTTGGGAAACGCGAAGAGTGCCACGCCAAATCACCGTTACGGACAGGGAGGCATTCATGCAGCTCGCCCTGCGCATACTTGGCATCCACAAGGCCCTCGCCCTGTATCCCGATATCAAAATTGAGATCATTGACGCCGGAGAGCGAAATGCCGCAGCCGACGGCCACGGCATCGGCGCCCAGATCGCCGAGCGCGCCGGCACCCAGGCAAGCGGCCACTCCGAAGCCACCGTCATCGATCTCGGCGCATACCTTTAGCGCACGGCCTTGACCGCCGCCGTCAGGTCGAACAGCGTATCGAGCACGGCCTCGCAGCCATCCACCACATTCTGCGGCAGCGGCACAATGTCGGGGACGGCAAAGACATGGCAGCCGGCCGTAATACCCGAGACGCAGCCGTTGCGCGAATCCTCGACCACAGCGCATTCCTCGGGGGCAAAGCCCGCGCGCTCGCAGGCAAGCAGATACATCTCGGGGTCGGGCTTGCCGTGCACGACGTCCTCGCCGCAGGTCACCGTCTCAAACTTGTCAAAGAGGCCGACCGTCTTAAGATTGCGCTCGGCCGCGACGCGGCGTGACGACGTCGCAAGGCCCACGTGATAGCCCGCAGCCAGCAGCTCGTCGAGGCACTCGGCGGCGCCGGCCTTAAGCTCCAGGTCGGTCTTGGCCATCTCGCTGTGTAGCTCAATGTTGCGGGCAAAAATCGCGTCGGCGGTTTCGCCCTTGCCGTAATGCGCCTCAAGGATGTCCTTAACATCGGCATTCGAACGGCCGATAAACTGATGGATTAACGCATCATCAATCGCGATCCCCAGCTCGGCCGCGCCCACCTTCCATGCCCTCATGTCCAAACGCTCGGTATCGATCAGCGTTCCATCCATGTCAAAAATAACAGCCTTGATCATATCGACCCCTTCATCGGCTTGCGTTACCGCAAATCTGCTGCGCGTTATAAGCTTGTATATAACGTATATATCATATTGTACTTTTATTACATAGACAGAAGCTTTATGACGCAGCCTGCCAAAAAGGGACAGGTTTATTTTGGCAGGTTTTATCTGGGGAAACGCAAACAGGGCCGCGACACCTCTATGGCGTCGCGGCCCTTTTCCTTGGAGAAGGATCGATTGATTGAACGGGATGACCGTTCTAGTCTTCGAGTCCGCTATTGATGAGCTCCGCAATCTCAACGGGATCGGTGCTCGCGCGCACCTTGTCACGGAAGCCGGCGTCCATCAGCATCACGGCAGCCTTGGAGAGCAGACGCAGGTGCGTGGTTCCAGCCTCGCCGGCGGGCACGTACAGCGCGAGCGCAACATCGACGGGCACCCCATCGAAGCTCGGCCATTCAACGGGCTCGGCCAGTTTAAGCACGGCAACGCCCGGCGTGTGGATCGCGTCGCTTTTGGCATGCGGAACGGCAAAACCGGCGACAAGGCCGGTCTCGGCCTCGTTCTCGCGAGCAATAAAGGCAGCCTCTACGGCAGATGCGTCATCGGCAAAACCGAGCTCGATGGCCTGCTCGGACAAATAATGCAGGGCGTCCTCGCGCGAGGCGGCGGTATACCCGATCGTCACTTGGTTGGCAGATACAAATCCCATGGAAACCTTCCTTACAACACAGACCTGACCGCAGCTTCGATACCGTCGGCGTCCAAACCGTACTCGTGCAGCAAATCGACCGCAGGGCCGGACTCGCCATACACATCGCGCACGCCGACGCGTCGCATCGGCACCGGATGCTGCTCCGCGAGCACCGAAGCCACGGCCTCGCCAAGACCGCCGATAATCGAGTGCTCCTCGGCAGTGACCACGCGACCAGTCTTCTTGGCGCTGGCAACTACCAGGCGCTCATCAAGCGGCTTGATCGTGTGCATGTTGATAACCTCGGCATCGATACCATCGACAGCGAGGGCCTCGGCAGCTTCAAGCGCCTCGGCAACCATGAGGCCACAAGCGATGATGGTCACATCAGACCCCTCGCGCACGACCACGCCGCGACCAATCTTGAACTCATAGTCCTCGCGATCGTTGATGACCGGTGTTGCCAGGCGGCCGAAACGCATGTAGACCGGCCCCTCAAACTCATAGGCGGCGCGCACGCAAGCGCGAACCTCGATGTCATCGGCGGGGACGATCACCGTCATACCCGGGATCGTGCGCATGAGCGCGATGTCCTCGCAGCACTGATGCGTGGCGCCGTCTTCACCGACCGAAATGCCCGCATGGGTGGCGCCGATTTTGACGTTGAGGTGCGGATAGCCGATGGAATTACGCACTTGTTCGTACGCGCGGCCGGCGGCGAACATGGCAAAGGTGCTCGCAAAGGCGACGTGACCCGTGGTTGCAATGCCGGCGGCAAGCCCCATCAAGTTGCTCTCGGCAATGCCGGCGTCGTAGAAGCGCTCAGGGTGCGCGGCCTTAAACTTACCGGTCTGCGTTGCGGCGGCCAGGTCGGCATCGAGAACCACAAAGTCATCGTGCTCATTGCCCAGCTCGACAAGTGCCTCGCCATAGCTAACGCGCGTGGCGACTTTCTTGACGTCTGCCATTAGAGCTCCTCCCCTGCTGCTGCGAGCTCGGCCATGGCCTGCTCAAACTGTTCATCGTTGGGTGCCTTGCCGTGCCAGCCCACCTGGTTTTCCATAAAGGAAACGCCCTTGCCCTTCACCGTCTCGGCGATAATGGCCACAGGCGAGGCACTCACTTTGCGAGCCTCGGCAAAGGCCGCGGCAATCTGCGCCATGTCGTTACCGTCGGCGAGCTCAATCACATGCCACTTAAAGGCACGAAACTTGTCGGCAAGCGGCATAGCCGAGTTAACTTCGTCGATACTGCCGTCAATTTGCAGGCCATTGTGATCGACGATAGCGACGAGGTTATCCAGGTCGTGGTTGCCGGCGAACATGGCCGCCTCCCACACCTGCCCCTCCTCGCACTCGCCGTCGCCCAACAGCGTGTAGACGCGGTAGCTGTCACCCCAGTGCTTTGCGGCGAGCGCCATTCCAACCGCGGCGGAGATACCCTGACCGAGCGATCCGGTAGACATGTCGACGCCCGGCGTGTCATTCATATTGGGATGGCCCTGCAGGCGGCTGCCGATATGACGGAGCGTCTCGAGCTCCTCCTTGGGAAAGAACCCGCGCTCGGCGAGCACGGCATAGAGTGCCGGAGCGCAATGGCCCTTGGAGAGCACAAAGCGGTCGCGGTCGGCGCGGCTCGGATTCGACGGGTCAACATCCATTTCCTCAAAGTAGAGGTAGGTCATAATGTCGGCGGCGCCAAGCGACCCGCCCGGATGCCCCGACTTGGCGGCGTGGACACCCGTGACAATACCGCGGCGAACCTCATTGGCAATCTTGGCCAGTTCCTGATCGGTCATGGAGTTTCCTCTCTTGAGCACGCCGGCCCGGCATAACAAATGCTGGGCCGGCAGAACCATCGTTACTGTGCCTCGACGACCTTTTTCCAGTCGGCCTCGAACGAGGCAAGGCCCTGGTCGGTCAGCGGGTGATACAGGCATTTCTTAAGAGCGGCCATGGGGACGGTCGCAATATCGGCACCGAGTAGCGCCGCCTGGGTCACGTGATTGGGCGTGCGGACGGATGCGGTGATGATCTCGACGGTGTCGTCGACGTTCTTGCCAGTCCAGTCATAGTTCTTGATGCAGGTCAGAACGTTGTCGAGCTGCGAGATACCGTCCTCGGCGATGTCATCGAAGCGTCCCACAAACGGGCTGATGTAGCGGGCGCCGGCGTTGGCGGCCATCAAGGCCTGGGTCGGCGAGAAGACGAGCGTCATGTTGACGCGCACGCCCGCATCGGCTAGCGCGCGGCAGGCGGCGAGGCCGGCCTCGCAGACGGGGAGCTTGACCACAATGTTGGGAGCCAGGGCGGCAAGACGCTTGCCCTCCTCGATCATGCCCTCGGCAGTAGTCGCGGTGGACTCGGCAGACACGGGCAGACCCTCGCAGAGCTCGGCAATCTTGAGCATATGGGGCTCAAAGTCGGCGAGCTTACCGCCGGTCTTGGCGTACAGGGACGGATTGGTGGTGACGCCGGCAAGGCAGCCCCAGCTCTTGGCCTCGGCGATCTCGTCAAGGTTGGCGGTATCGATAAAGAACTTCATGGTACAAACTCCTTCGAAGGAATAGCTAGCAATCTAAGGACAACGGCTCAATCACTGGTCGAACCAACGTCAGCGAGCGGGCAGCTGCCGTGGCAAGGTGGTGCGAAAGAGGAGCGAAGCGTACTTTGGTACGCGAGCGACGGCTTGAGCGCCAGATTGCCCGGCAGATGCTCGCGCAGCGTCGGCCGGTCCGGCGTTTGTCAAAACGCCGGAACTACCTAGTCCTCGAGAGCCTTCTCGATGCGGCTCGTGACGCCCTTGAGGTTAAGACCGACGACGTACTGCTTAATCGGGCGCTTGATATGCTCGATCACAAAGCGCTTGCCGTCGATGTCCTGGGCAGCGAGGTTGCGATAGAGCTTCTCGACCTGCTCCTTGACCTCGGGATCGTTGAACGCGTAGTGGCCGGAGACATCCAGAATCTTCAGGCTGAGCTCGTCGTCGGCCAGAATGTCGTCAACCTGCAGGTTGACATCATCGCCGGTCATCCACTTGCGCCAGCGCTCGGTCTTGATAGCCTTGACCAGCAGCGTGTGATACAGGTCGGAGGGATCGTCGCACAGGCCGTTGTCGACCAGAATCTGCTCGGTAGCGCAGAGCTTGAGGTAGGCGCGGGTCTCCTCGGTGCCGTACTGAGGGGCGACATTGGAAGCGGTCACGTGAGCCGGAATGTGCTCGAGCAGCGTCGCGTCGTCCAGGTAGTCGGCGTTGTGCTCCTTCAGGCCCACGCCGTAGCGCTTTGCCATGTCGGCGAGCTCGCGGGCGTTCTTAAAGTTGTAATGGCCAACCTGCTCGGTCCAACGGGTGAGCGTGCCGGTCTGGCCGACGATAAAGGTGGGCATGGGGCAGCCGCGCTTCTCGAGCTCGGGCTGCAGCTGAGAAATGAACTCCTCGTACTTATCGGTAGAGGTCAAGCCGCCATTGGTCTCCTCGGTACCGACCTCATAGGCGACCTCGGGCAGGTTATGCTCGCGACGGTACTGCTCAAGGTAGTCGATAAGATCGATCGTGCGGCGAAGCACCACGTCGAGCGGAATAACCTTGCCGATCTGATAGGGGTCCTTGGTGGGGTCGACCATCAGCAGGTCAAAGCCTGCCTCCATGTCGGCGACGAAGGACTTGCGGGCGAGCTCCATGGCCTCGTCCTCGGGCAGGTGGGCGTTACGCTCCTCGTCGCGCTGCCACGGACCGCCGTGATCGCGGCACAGGTAGTACGGGCCGGTGTAACCCACCTCGTCGGCAACCTTCTTGATGTCGGCGGCAAAGCGCTTCTGGTCCCAACCGTTGACGTAGCCGGCGCCCATCTCGTCCATATCGACCTGGTTGCGGCTGGCGATAAACATGGGCGGGAAATCCTCGTCCTTGGCAAGCTCGAACACGGCCTGAATCAGGTTGGGGCTCATGGGGCCAATGCCGACCATGGTTGCGTGATCGCCGCTATCCTGCAGCTTGAGCATGCCCTGAACGGCCTGGCGGATGGTGAGGTTGGACATTTTGTTCTCCTTCTCCAGAGGATTTTTGACAAAAGTTCCCTGGGACCCAGATGCGGGCCCTATCAGTACGGATGGATTTTGTTGTGTAGGGGCGGTTGTGCGGAGTCAAATCCATCCCTCCGCACAACCGGAGTCCTTAAAGGGTTACTTGGCCTGCTTATCGAGCGTGGGCTTCATGGCAATCAGGATTGCAGCGGCGACCACGGAGCCAATCACGATGTCCAGGCAGAACAGCGCGACGTTGTTGGTGGCAAGGGCAACGATAAAGCCACCGTGCGGGACGTAGCAGTCGATACCCTGGAAGGCGGCAAGCGCCGCACCCACGGCAGAACCGATGCAAATGCCGGGAAGGGTGTGACCGAGATCCTTGACCGCGAAGGGGATAGCGCCCTCGGTAATACCGATGCAGCCCATAAACAGTGCGGAGATACCCATCTGACGGTCAGCGTCATCGAACTTGTTCTTGGCGATGAGCGCAGCGAGGCCGCAAGCAATCGGGGGAATGGCGACAGCGACGCGGAACATACCGTTGGGGCCGTAGATGCCGGAGGCCATGATGGCCATAGTAAAGGTCGAAGCGGTCTTGTTGACGGGACCACCCATATCGAAGGCGGTCATAACGCCAATGACCAGGCCCAGGACGACGGCGGAGCCGCCCTGCAGGCTTCCGAGCACGCTGGTGAGCCAATCCATCACAAAGCCAAGCGGCGTGGCCAGGATGTAGATGTAGGCCATGCCCAGGACGAGCGAGGTCAGAATCGGGATGATCAGGATCGGCATGATGGTCTGGATGGTGTTGTTGACCTTCCAGGTCTTCATCCAGCGGACAAAGTAACCACAGATGACAGCCATAATCATGGCGCCCAAGAAGCCGGTCGAAACGCTGTTGCCACTCGGGGTGACGACGGCGTTGTTGACCAAGTAGCCCAGGACAAAACCGGGGGCAAGCGCGGGCTTGCCGGCCATCGAGTAAGCGATGTATGCCGCAAGCACCGGAATCATCATAGAGATGCCGGCCATACCGATGGTGTTAAGGCTCACCATCAACGGGTTGGTGACCTCCATGCCGTTAGCACCGGCAGTACCGGATGCCAACGAGAAGGCGAGGAACACGCCACCGATAACGACAATGGGGATAAAATAGGAAACGCCGGTATTGAATGCATTGAGCAGCGTCTTGCCAGGATCGGCAAAGATAGACTGCTTGGACGCCGGTGTCGGGGCCTGCGGGGCAGCGGAGACGGCCTTCTTCTCTGCCTTGGCCTCGGCCTTGGGCGCGTCAACGGCGCCACCCGTCGCCTTGATAATCTCAACAGCCTGGTCGATGATCTTGACCGGATCGGCGATCACATCGGAAGTACCGACCTTGAGGAACTTGCCCTCGGCCATCTTCTGCTCAAAACGGTCCTCGTTCTCGACACCCACGTCGACGGACTCCAGGACCAGGTCGGCGGAGTCCACGTCTTCCTGCGTGAGCTCATTCTCGATACCCAGGCCACCCTGAGCCTCGACCTTGCACTCGATGCCACGGGCGGCGCATTCATCCTGAATCGCCTTCTGGGCCATATACGTGTGGGCGATACCCACGGTACAGGCGGCAACGCCTACGATCTTCATTGCTTCCCTCTTTTCATAGAGTTGCGTGCGCAAGACACCGTTTGCGGAGGCCTCCGGAGCATCCCCTGCCGTTTGGACTTGCTGTCTTTTCGACAAGACCAATATAGGTGCTCATTTTTCTTAATACCAGCTTATTTCGGTAAACGCGCAGGTCAGAGCGTTGGTTATGCAATTTAGTTATGCGTTTAACCAAAAATGAATCCTGCGTTTTTGATCTCTTTTTTAAAAGTCAAGAAGTATTTAGATTTCTCGGTAGACGGCAGGCTTGCATAACCGCCACGAATTTCGGACCCCACGGATACGGTATTGTTGCATACTCATAAAAGGGCGAAAGGACAGGCAGAATCGTGTGCCCGCAACCCGAACGTGAACCACCGCGCCAAACAACGCAATTTGTCGGAAGGAGTCGCTGTGACCAAACAGCGCGTTACGATCGCAGACGTCGCCCGCGAGGCGGGAACTTCAACAGCCAGCGTCTCGTATTACCTCAACGACAAACGAGACAAGCTCAGCGACAAAACGCAGGCAAAGATCGCGCGCGTTATAAAGGAGCTGGGATACGTCCCCAACGCCCAGGCGCAAACACTCACCGGCAAACAGACCCGCGTCATCGCCATCATCATCTTGGATAACACCAACAAATGGGCGGGCCTCGTCCTCAACGGCATGGAGCAGGTCATGCTCCCCGCGGGCTACCAGACGGTTGTTTGCACGAGCAACTTTAACCCCGAGACCGAGCTCATGTATGTCGACAAAATGCTCTCGCTGGGCGTCGATGGCTTTATCATCCAGCCCACGGCAAACTTCAAAGCCGTGCACGACCGCATTAGACGCGCCGGCAAGCCGGTCGTCTTTTTCGATGCGGCCATCTATAGCCCAGGTACCAGCTGGATCAAGACCAACCTTTACGACGGCGTGTACAACGCCACGCAGGCACTCCTCGACGCCGGTTACGAAGATTTCTTTTCCATTGCCGCCAACATGACCGAAATGCGCACCCGCATGGAGCGTTTTCAGGGGTATGCCGAGGCGCTGGCAGCGAACGGACAGCTCTACAAAGCGATTTCCATCGACCACAACAAGCCGTCGGTCAGTGAGCTTACCGAGTACTTTAAATACAAGCTCAACCCCGCCAAGCGAACCCTTATCTTCGTGCAAAATCAGTGGGCACTTCCCCGTGTCTACAAGGCCCTCCAGCCCATGGCCCATCTACTTCCGCAGCAAATCGGTCTTTTGGGACTCAACTGCGAAGACTGGACCAACCTCACCACGCCGACCGTCTCCACCATCATCGAGCCCGTCGACCAGGAAGGCAGAGAGGCGGCCGAGATGCTCCTCGCGCTACTCGATGGTAGCAGCACGCCCGGTGAGCAGCGTATTCTCGAATGCAAACTCAATTGGCTCGGTTCTACCTCGATCTAGACCGCGGGACAAATGAATCCGTAGCGTTTGTCCCAAATCTTAAGTATTTGTTCGATAGAACGGCCCTCGGCGGCTCCTGCTAGACTGGTAGACTCCCAACCGTCCGTCCAGGAGTCACCATGTCGCGCAAGTCCGCCTACAAGCAAGCACTTTCTATCGGCACCGCTGTGGTGCTGGGGTTTGCGCTGTTTACGGGATCGCTCGACGGGGCGCCCAGACTGCTCTCGCCGCAAAGTGATGAGCAGGCGGTAGCCCTGGCCGAGAAGCAAGACGAGAGTCCCAGCCGCACCGACGACGAGGCAGACCTGGTTGCCCGACTCGAATCGGGAACGGCAAACTCCACAGACTCCCAAAACAGCCCGAACTCTAGCGACAAGCCACATTCCGCCGCACCCGACACCGGTGATGACGTTTCCGCGGACAGCGCCGCCACCCCCATCGACGAGGTCGAAAACCCCAATCTCGACCGCGCCCGCGGCGTATACCTCAGCAGCATTCCTGACTACGCGGGTAACCCCTATGTTGCCCTGCGAGCCGACAGCACGCACCCGTTGGGCACACCATCATTCACGCTCGATGAATACGAGCGCGCTACAGAAGAAGGTTGCTTTAAGAAGTTCTCCAAGCTCGACGGCCTGGGCCGCACCCGCAAAGCGCTCGCCTGCGTGGGCCCCGAATCGCTCGGTCAAGGCGAGCGCGGCGATATCTCGCGTATCCATCCCGCCGGATGGCGCCAGCAGCGCTACGACTTTATTCCGGGCCAGAGCCTCTACAATCGCTGTCACCTCATCGCCTGGTCGCTCTGCGGCGAAAACGCCAACCGCAAGAATCTCCTCACCGGCACGCGTTATCTCAACGAAACGGGCATGCTGCCATTTGAGGAGCAGATTCTCGGCTACATCCGCGAGACGGGCAACCATGTGCTCTACCGTGTCACGCCCATGTACAACGAAGAGGAACTCGTCTGCCGTGGCGTGCGTCTTGAGGCGCAATCGGTCGAGGACCACGGCAAGACCCTGTGCTTCCACGTGTACTGCTACAACCTGCAGCCGCATGTGCAGATCGACTACGCTACCGGCCGCAATCAGGCCTCGGGAGACTAGGGCCGGCCAAGCTGCCCCAAAACTTAAAATGGACCGTTTTCCTCCATCCCCCAGGGATCAAAAAGGGCCGCCCGGATTGCCCAGAGCGGCCCTTGCATCGGCATGTATGTTACAGGCAACGCCCAACGCTACTTGGCACGGCCCTCCTCATAGCGCTCGACCAGCTTGGCCTGAACGTCATAAGGCACCTGCTCATAGCCCGCAGGCTTCATGGTAAAGTCTCCCGTGCCGCGCGTGATGGAGCGCAGACGCGTCGAGTAATCCGTCAGCTCGGCGAGAGGCGCCTGAGCGATGACCACGGTGTCTCCGCGCTCATCGGTCTCCATACCCGTCACGCGACCGCGCGAGGCCGAGATGTCGCCCATCACGGCGCCGGCGTAGCTCTCGGGAATAGTCACCGTGATTTCCTCGATGGGCTCCAGCACCACCGGGTCGGCGTCGGCGCATGCCTTGCGCAGGCCGATGCGAGCCGCCGCGCGGAACGCCATCTCGTTGGAGTCGACGCTGTGATACGAGCCGTCGTACACAGCCACGCGAATGCCCGTAAGCGGGTAGCCGGCAATGATGCCGTCCTTCATGGTCTCCTGAACGCCCTTGTCCACGGCAGGGATCAGCGAGCGCGGAATGCGGCCGCCTACGACCTCGTCCACAAACTCATAGCCGTCGCTCGTACCGTCGGGCCCAATGAGCGGCTCTACGCGCAGCCAGCAGTCACCATACTGGCCGGCGCCGCCGGTCTGCTTCTTGTGGCGGCCCTGGGCAGTTGCCGTGCGGCGAATGGTCTCGCGATACGGGATGCGAATCGGCACGCTCTTGGCCGCGACCTTGGTACGGTCCTCAAGACGATTGAGCAGGACCGAAACCTGCGCCTCGCCCACCGCCGAAATGATGGTCTGGCCGGTCTCCTCGTCGCGGTCGATGCTCATGGTCGGATCGGCCTTGCATGCCTTCTCGATAAACGTGTAGAGCTTCTCTTCGTCGCCGCGATTCTCGGCCTCGATGGCGATGCGGTACTGCGAGTTGGGGAACTTAAACGCCGCAGCCTCGACCTTGCCGGTAATCGAGAGCGTATCGCCCGTCTCGGCCGCCAGCTTGGGCGCCACGATGATATCGCCGGCATAGGCGTGACCGACCTCGGTCATGTCGCGGCCGCACATCACATACAGGTGAGCCAGACGATCGCTCTTGCGGGTGCGCGCGTTGATCAGCTCAAGGCCCGGCTCAAGCGTGCCCGTCAGCACCTTGATGAAGCTGATGCGACCCTGCTGAGGATCGGCCAGGGTCTTAAACACAAACGCCACCGGGCGGTCATCATCGCTCGAAATCTTGAGCGAATCACCGTCGATGAGCGGCATCTCGCCGTAGTCCGTCGGCGCCGGGAAGTACGTGGCGATGTCGTCCATCAGCGAGTTGACGCCCTGCTCCTTAATGCAATCGCCCGCAAAGACCGGCACAAAGATGCGCTCGGCGATCGCCTTCGACAGCAGGCCTTCAAGCTCCTCCTGCGTCAGCGTCTCCTCGCCTTCCAAGTACTTCATCATCAGTTCGTCGTCAGCCTCGGACACCAGCTCGCACAGATGGTCATGGGCCTCCTCGGCCTGCGCACGATACTCCTCGGGAATCTCCGACTCAACGGCTTCGGCGCCGTTGCAATGGCGCGCCTTCATGCGCACCAGGTCAATGATACCGTCAAAGTCCTCGCCCTCGCCCCAGGGAAGGGTCACGGCGCCCAGGCGCGTGCCAAAGCGCTCCTGCAGCAGGTCCATCGTGGTCGCAAAGCTGGCCTCGGAGCGCGACAGGCGGTTTACGAACACCGCACGCGCCAGACGCAAGTCCTCGGCGGCATACCAGAGCTTAACCGTCGTAGGCTGCGGGCCGGCCTCGGCGTCGACCACAAACAGAGCCGTCTCGCAGACGCTCATCGCGGCAAAGGCGTCGCCGATAAAATCGGGGTAGCACGGGGCATCGAGCACATTGATGCGCGCACCCTTCCAGTCGATCGGCGCAATGGTCGTCGAGATGGAAAACGCACGCTTGACCTCTTCGGGGTCATAGTCGAGCGTGGGCTTGGTGCCGTCGTGGCCGCCCAGGCGGGCGGTCTTGCCGGAAAGGTGGAGCATGGCCTCGGCGAGTGAAGTCTTGCCCACCCCACCTTGGCCTACGAGCACCACGTTCCTTACGTTACCGGTCTTGGGAGCACCCATGATGACCTCCTTGCAGGGCCGCGCGCAATGCGCGACGCCAACGGGGAGAGTTCGCGGTCGATGCCGTCCCGGGAGCAGCATGGTCGGCAGCCGATCCGGCTCACCCTCCAAATGTCCTATGCCACCACCCTACCCTCGCGGGCGACTGTCCATGCACACCTTTCGGCGCACGTATGAATACGGGCGGCGAGAGGAGGGGGCAAACGCCTGAGGCGGTTATTAAGCCCCATAGGCGCAAATAAAAACCGCCGCAGGCCATAAGACCTGCAGCGGTTTCGCCTCAATGTCTACTTGAGCCTAGCCCTCGATACGGCTCAGGAACTCGCGCGTGCGCCGTTCGCGCGGATGGCCGATAACCTGCTCGGCAGGACCCTCCTCGACAATGCGACCGCCGTCCATAAAGACCACGCGATCGGCAACATCGCGCGCAAACTGCATCGCATGGGTCACGATCACCATCGTCATATTCTGCGCGGCAAGGTCTTTAATGACGCGCAGCACCTCGGCCGTTAGCTCGGGATCGAGTGCCGAGGTCGGCTCATCGAAGAACAAGATCTCTGGATCGAGCGCCAAGGCGCGCGCAATACTCACACGTTGCTGCTGACCGCCCGAAAGCTCGCATGGCACCTTGTTCTCGTTGCCCGTAAGCCCCATCTGCGCGATCAACTCACGCGCACGTGCTTCGACCTGCTCGCGCGGGCGCTTGAGCACGCGGATCGGAGCGTCGGTAATGTTTTTCATCACGGTATAGTGCGGGAACAAATTGTAGTTCTGAAACACCAGGCCAAAGCGCGAGCGCGCCTGCTTGGGCACATCGCCTTTCGCATACACCGTGCCCGATCCCGCATCCGTCGCAACGGCTAGATCACCAAACGAAAGCGAGCCGCCGTCAAGCGTCTCGAGCAGCGTGGCGCAGCGCAACAGCGTTGACTTACCGCCGCCCGAAGGTCCGATAATCGCCACGACCTCGCCACGCTTTACCTCGAGCGAGATATCCTTGAGCACCTCATTGCCACCAAACGCCTTGCGCGCGCTCGTTATATTCATTACCGTTCCGGACACGGGAACCTCCATGTGTTGAAAAGCACGACGGAACAGGCTAGTCGTGGTAGTAGTCAAGTCGCTTTTCGGCGGCGCCCAGCAGCATCTCGACCACAAAGTTAAAGACCCAGTAGATCAGTGCCGCAATCGCAAACGGCACCATGCTCACTTGAGAGGCAACCAGTGCCTTAGCCGTCGAGAACATCTCCCCCACGCCGATGGCAAATGCCAGCGACGTGTCCTTGACCAGCGTGATGATCTCGTTGCCCATCGCCGGCAAAATGCGCTTGGCGACCTGCGGCATCACAATGTACAAAAACGTCTGCAGGCGTGAGTAGCCCAGCACCTCGGCGGCCTCATATTGACCACGCGGGATAGACTGCAAACCCGAGCGATAGATCTCGGCAAAGTAGCCGGCATAGTTGATGATGAATGCCACGACGCACGCCGTCCACTTGGAATCGGGCGTGAGCGAAATACCAAAGACATAATACGGAGCAAAGTAGATGGCAAACATCTGCAGCATGAGCGGTGTACCGCGCATGACCGAAATGTAGATGCGCGCAATCCAACGCAGCGGCGCGATTTTGCTCATGCGCATAAACGCCACGGGAATTCCCAAGGGAATCGAGCCCAACAGCGTGAGCACAAACAACTGCAAACTGACCAAGAAACCCTGGCCAAGCATCTGCATCATGACCTGAATAGACAACCCAAGCTCTCTTTCACAGCAACAGAACAGCAGGTGTTAATTGAAATAGGCACAGTGCCCAAGATTGCGAGCGACAAGCCCGACGAAGCGTACTTTGGTACGCGAGGAGGGTTGGAGCCGCAAGGTTGGGTGCTGTGGCTATTTCAAAACCCAGTTGTCGAAGGATAGACCGTAGCTCGCATACTTGTCGCACAGGTCCTTGACTGTACCGTCCTCATAGAGCGCCTTAAGCGACTCGGTCACGGCGTCGGCCGACTTGGTGTCGCCCTTTTTAAAGCCAACGGCGTAGTGCTCGCTGGACAGCGGCTTGTCAAGTTGCGTATAGGCATCGGGCTTGGCGGCAAGCTGATACTGGGCGATCGAAAGGTCGCAAGCCACCGCATCGACCGCGCCGCTCTCGAGCTGCATAAAAGCCGTGTTGTACTCGCCGATGGTATCGAGCGTGGCAAACGTCGCCGCCAGATCCTTCTGGTCACCCTCTAGCACATCCTGCGCGGCAGAATCGGTCTGGGTAATCACGGTCTTGCCGGCAAGGTCGTCCCAATTCTTGACGCCCGCATCCTTCTTGACCACCAGCACCTGCTCATTGAGCATGTACGGCTCGGAGAACGTGTAGTCGTCCTCGCGGCCCTCCATGGTAAAGCCGTTCCAGATGCAGTTGATGGCACCCGAGTTGAGCAGCGTATCCTTGGCGTCCCAGTCGATGGCCTCGTACTTGACCTCCCAGCCCTGCTTATCGGCAACTGCCTTGGCCAAATCGAGATCAAAGCCGGTGTACTCGCCATCGTCGCCCACAAAGCCATACGGAGGATAGGACTTGTCAAAGCCCACCACGAGCTTCTTAGACTCCACAGCGCCCTTGGCGTCCTTTGCCGCAGCAGAGCCGGCAGTGGAACCCTTGTCGGCACCACCGCCGCAGCCGACAAGACCAAGGCCAAGCACCATGGCGAGCGAGCCGGCTAGACCAACAAACTGACGACGAGACATATCGGTATTCATGGTATTCCCCCTTGATGGCACTTTAGCTAAGTAAAGTGAGTCATGTAACGTTCAGAATCATACACTTTAGCGTGATAGAGCACAAGGCGAGTTTGCCCGCCGCGTGAGGGGTGTGGGGTTAAGTTTCCTGCTCTACAGTCCTGCTCACGACGGAGAGCACATTAAGTGCTCTCCTGTTCGTGCGGAACTCGCGATAAACTTAACCCCCACACCCCTCACGCGGCGGGCAACCGTCGTTGGGCTTATCACTGACACGATTAAACCGCTTGCATATCGTCTGCTGGCTTGGCACGGTACAATACTTGCAGCTTTAATTCATGAATTAGTGGAGTTATTGATGGCAGAATCTCGTGCGGAGCGTAAGGCTCGTCGTGCTTTGATCGAGGCGGCTGAGGGGTCGGAGGAGAAAAAATCTTCCAAGAAATCCAAGTCGTCTCAGGATGCGAAGGGCAGGCAAGCCAATGGCAAGGCTAAGGCCAAGCGCCCCAGCTTTTGTCGGGGCGAGGATAAGGCGCCTCAAGCTCGTTCCAAGCGCTCGCATAATGAGTCGTCCCGGTCCGCTCATAAGGCCGTTGATCCCAAGTCGCCCTGTTCCATCATGAAAGCTTGCGGTGGATGCACGGCGCTCAACAGGCCTTATAAGAAGCAGCTGGCGGCCAAGCAGGCTGCTATGGATGAACTTTTTGCTGCTCTTTGCGAGCGTGAGGGCATAACCGTCGATCCCATTCGCGGTATGGACGTTACTCTGGGCGACCCGGGCAAATATCCTGCGCCGCGTGGTTTTCGCCATAAGGCCGCCACTCCCTTTGCCCCCGGCAAAGGGGGCGCTGTCCGCTGCGGCTTTTTTGAGCGCGGCACGCACAGAATCGTCGCTGTTCCCGAATGCCCCGTCGAGGCACCGGGAGCCCGTCAGATTCTTAACGGCATTGCGCGTGAGGCCGAGCGCCTGCACATTCCCGCCTTTAACGAGGACAAGCATCTGGGCCTGCTTCGCTATGCCGTCGTTCGCTGCGGCTGGCGCACCGACCAGATCATGATCACCCTCGTTACCGCCCAGCGCGACCTGCCGCATGCGCAGGAATTCTTTGAGGCCATCGCCGCACTCGATCCGCGTATCGTCACCGTCGCCCAAAACATCAACGGACGCCCTGGCAACGCCATCCTGGGTGAGGAAACCCACATCGTGTATGGCGCTGAATGCATGCGCGACCAGCTACTCGGCTGCGAGTTCGATATCTCCCCCACCGCGTTCTACCAGACCAACCCGCAGCAGACCGAGCTGCTCTACCAGCTCGCTATCGACGGTATGGATCTGCACCAGGGCGATGTCCTCATGGATGCCTACTGCGGCAGCGGCACCATCGGTCTTTGCGCAGCTAAAGAAGCTCAGAACAAGGGCATCGGCATCATGTTACTTGGCGTGGAGCGCAACCCGGCGGGCATTGCCGACGCACGCCGCAACGCCGAGCTCAACGGTCTTACCCGCAGCGCCTGGTTTATGGCCGACGATGCCACCGACTACATCCTAGATGCCGCCGACAACAACGAGCGCATCGACGTCCTTTCCATCGATCCGCCGCGTGCCGGCTCTACCCCCGAGTTCCTCGAAGCCGCCTGCGCGCTTAGGCCTCGCCGCATCACCTATATCAGCTGCAACCCTGTGACCCAAGAGCGTGACCTGCACCAGCTCCTCGACGGTGGTTATCGCCTGCTCAAGATCACGCCCGTCGACATGTTCCCCCATACCGACCACACCGAAACTGTAGCGGTCCTCGAGCGCCGCTAATCCACCGGTACAAGAAGGGGGCGACCCGTCTGGGCCGCCCCCTTACTTGGTTTATGAACTCCGCTACATCCTCTTGCGCAGGTCACACACGCCGGCTGCCGCCATCTCGCGCAGTAGCGTCTCGCGGTCGCGCGTCACGATCAAATCCAGCGGAAAGTGAATCTCGTCGAGCATCTTGCGCGCTTGGTCGAGCTTACCAATTGCCATACCAATGTGCGCATCGGTCGAGACGCCAATTCCCACGCCCAGCTCGGCGCACCGCTCGGCAATCTTGCGGCACACGTCCCAATGCTCGGCATCCGCGCCATGCTCAAGACTGTGATTGTTGATCTCGATGATCTTGTGCTTAGCCTTAGCAGCAAGCAACACCTCGTCGATATCGAACGGCACGCCCGAGCGACCCGTATGCCCCAGCATAAACACCTTGGGGTGCTCCAGAGCATTGATATACATCTCGGTCGTCTGGGCCAGCGTCGCGCCTTCAGCGAACTGCGGATTATGCACGCTTGCAACCAAATAATCCAAATTACGCGTAACCCGATCGAACAGCGAATGCTGACGGCTGTACGAATCGCCGGCAATATCGAGCGTGACAGGAGTGTCCTCACCAAACAGACTTCCGTCCAGCGAAACGATATCGGCCTCGGCGCCACGCAGCACCAACACGCCGCTCCAAATGCGCGGCCATATATCCTGGTTGATAAAGAACTGGTAACTGCGCAGGTCATTGGGGCAAGCCGTAACCATAGAGCTCAGATGGTCGGCAGATCCAAGCACCTGCAGGCCACGCTCTGCCGCCCAGTACACATTCTCCTCAATGGTCGAATATGCATGCGCAGAGAACATCGTATGGGTATGAATGTCACAGGAAAGCAGGTAGGGCATCAGGTCTCCTTATCTGGTATGGCCGTCGCGTATATTCATTGTACGCATAGCCTTCGATAGTCGTAAAACCGCTCCATCCCAAAGACACAACGTCCATGACAACGGGGTCCGGTTTAACACCAAACCCCGTTTCACGTAAAACATTGTAGGCAGAGCGCTCTGCTTTTAACGATACTCGTCCGCCAGCTGTTTCCAAGCGGGTAGCGAATTGATAATCGTTTCGTAACTCACGCAATAACCCAAGCGGAACCAACCCGGCATGCCAAAGCTATCCGAAGGCACCGCGAGCAACTCGTACTTCTTTGCACGCTCGCAAAAAGCGTTTGCGTCGGGCTCGAGCGCCTTCACCCACAGATAGAAAGCGCCGTCCGGCTCAACGTAGGTGTAGCCGTACTCCGCCAATGCGTCGGTGAGCGCCGTTCGGTTGCGAGCATAGGCTTCGACATCACTCGGCTCATCGATGCAGTCGATAATCACGCGCTGGAAGAGCGCCGGTGCGCACACAAAACCCAGTGTACGGGCGGCACCGGCGACAGCCGGCATAAGGCGAGCAGCCTGAGGATTGGTGTTGGGAACCAAAATCCAACCCACACGCTCACCCGGCAGCGACAGCGACTTGGAATACGAATAGCACACGACGGTGTTCTCGTAGATTGAGGGTACCCAGGGCACCTCGGCACCGTACACGATCTCGCGGTACGGCTCATCCGAGATGAGCATAATCGGATTCTCGGGATCACGCTTGGCATTGACCTCGCGCAGAACATTGGCCAGTCGCGTCAGCGTGTCGCGCGTATATACGGCACCGGTCGGGTTGTTGGGCGAGTCGATAATGACGGCCGCCGTCTTATCAGTAATCGCCTTGAGCACGTTGCCCACGCTCAGCTGGAACGTGTCTTCATCGGCGGGTGCCTCGACACACGTACAGCCGGCCTTCTCAATCCACACGCGATACTCCGGAAAGTACGGGGCGATAACAATGACCTCGTCACCGGGATTGGTAACAGCGTTGAGCGTGCAGGTGAGCGAAGCCGCCGCACCCACGGTCATAAAGACATCTTTACCCTCATAGCTCGTGCCAAAACGACGGTTGAGCGACTCGGCCACAGCGACACGACATTGCGGCAGGCCTGGTGCGGGCGTGTATCCGTGCAGTTGGTCGCTCGGCAGCTCCAAGGCCTTTTTGATGGACTCCGCCACGGCAGCGGGCGCCGGAACACTCGGGTTGCCCAGCGAAAAATCGAATACGTTCTCCGCACCGATCTGTGCCTTGCGTTCAAGTCCATAGCTAAAGATCTCGCGGATGATAGAGCTTTCCGCGCCGCGAGCAAACATGGTTTCGTTGATCATCTGTTCCCCTTTCGCATAGGCGGTATTGTACGCTTTAGTCAAGCAAAGTACCGCAGCAATGTTAATTGGGGACAGACTTAAATGCGTGAAAACGCTCATTTAAGTCTGTCCCCAATCAACAGATGGCCCCATATCGCTCAAAAAAGCCTCCGCAGGTTTCCCCGCGGAGGCTCTCACGACAAAGATTACTCGTCGGCCTCGGTGTCGCCATCGGCCTTTTTTGTGTCAGCAGCCTCGACATCGTCAGCGCTATCGGATGCGACTTCGGCATCCTCCTGCATGGCCGCCTGCGCAAAAGCTGCGGCATCAGCTGCCAGCTCCTCCTCGCTCATACGAGGCGTGCGCTTTTTGGTCGGCACGCCGCCCGCCTTGGCGTTGCGCTCCTCCTTGGCTGCCAGAATGTCGCCCTCGCGCTCAAGGTAGGCATCCCAGTCGTTGTCGAGCAGGGCGTTCACGGCGTCGCCTTCGACGGTCTCGCGCTCAAGCAGCACCTTCGCCATCAGATCGAGCTGATCGCGACGGGCATCCAAAATCTCAACAGCACGGCGATGGGCCTCACGCATGATGCGCTGAACCTCGATATCGATGCGGCGCGCCGTCTCCTCGGAGTAATCCTGGTGATCGGCATAATCGCGACCAAGGAACACCTGATGCTGCGCCTCGCCAAACACTTGCGTGCCCAGCTCCTCGCTCATGCCCAAACGCGTAACCATCTCGCGCGCCATCTTGGTCGCGCGCTCCAGATCGTTGCTCGCGCCCGATGTAATGTCATCGCACATGAGCTCCTCGGCAACGCGACCGCCCAAGAACACGGCAAGCTCGTCGAGCATCTCGTTCTTGGTCTTGAGGAAGTGATCCTCCTGCGGAAGCTGCAGCGTATAGCCCAGAGCCTGACCGCGGCTGACAATCGAAATCTTGTGAACCGGATCGGAGTGCTCCAGGATGTGACCCACCAGAGCATGACCGCTCTCGTGGTAGGCAATCGTGGTGCGCTCGGCTTCGGTCATCACGCGCCCCTTGCGCTGCGGTCCTGCAATCACGCGCTCCATCGATTCTTCGACCTCGTCCATCGAGATCACGGAGCGATGACGGCGAGCGGCAAGCAGTGCGGACTCGTTGAGCAGGTTTGCCAGATCGGCACCGGTAAAGCCAACGGTCATCTGGGCGAGCTTCTCAAACTTAACGTCCTCATCCATTGGCTTGTTCTCGGCATGCACGCGCAAGATCTGCTCGCGCCCCTTCACATCCGGGCGGTCGACCGTAACCTGGCGGTCAAAACGACCGGGGCGCAGCAATGCCGGATCCAGAATATCGGGGCGGTTGGTCGCGGCGATCAGGATGACCGATTCGCTTTCCTCAAAACCGTCCATTTCGACCAGCAGCTGGTTGAGCGTCTGCTCGCGCTCGTCGTGACCGCCGCCCAGGCCGGCTCCGCGCTGACGTCCCACGGCATCAATCTCGTCAATGAAGATGATCGACGGAGCCTGAGACTTGGCCTCCTTAAAGAGGTCGCGCACGCGGCTGGCGCCGACGCCCACGAACATCTCGACAAAGTCAGAGCCCGAGATGCTAAAGAACGGGACACCGGCCTCTCCGGCAACGGCCTTGGCCAGTAACGTCTTACCGGTACCCGGAGGGCCCACCAGCAAAACGCCACGCGGGATCTTGGCACCCAGCTTGCGATAACGGTCCGGATCGCTCAAGAAATCGCGAATCTCTTCGAGCTCCTCAACAGCCTCGTCCACGCCGGCAACGTCTTCGAACTTGACCTTGGGACGCGTAGCCTCGTTGGTCTTGGCGTTGGTCTTGCCAAACTGCATGTTCCTATTATTGGCGCCCATCATCTGGCGCATAAAGTAGAACATGATGGCGATCAGGGCAATCGTCGGCAGTACGCTCATCGCCAAGTCGCCCCAAAAATCGGGGTCGTTGGTGTTGACGATGTACTTAGTGTCGGGATGCTCCGCCATGAGCTCGGCAAGCGAATCGGAGCCGACATAGGTCGAGGAAAAGCTCTTGAGCTCACTCGTGTCGCCCTTGTCCTTTTTCGCCTTCCAGTAATGACCCGTCACACTTCCGTCCTGAACCGTATAGGTCAGATCTTCGACGCGATCCTGCTTGATGGCGCTCACCATCTCGCTCGTCGCGAGCTTAACGGTATTGCTGGAGCTGGCAAAGCCGGAGCCCATATTAAAGAAGGCGTAGCCCAGAAGTGCGCAAGCCAAAAGAAAATACAGCCAGCCCGTACGTGTGGGTTTCTTGCCTCCGGGCATCCCCGGAATCTTAGGGTCCCGGGGTGTCTGGGAATTGTAGTCGTTACGGTCGTCGGGCATCTTACGAATAAACCTCCGGTTTCAAAATGCCCAGATACGGAAGGTTGCGATAGCGCTCGGCATAGTCGAGGCCGTAGCCCACCACAAAGGCATCGGGGCAATGGGTTCCAACATACTTGGGCGTAATGGCCGAGATGCGATCCTCAACGTCCTTCCACAGGAAGGCGGCGACCTCCAGAGAAGCGGGCTTGCGGCTCTCAAGGTTCTTCATCAGATACTTGAGCGTCAGGCCCGAGTCCAGAATGTCTTCAACGATCAGCACGTCACGACCGCGGATATCGATATCAAGGTCTTTGATGATACGCACGATGCCCGAGGACTTCACACCGTCGCCATAGCTCGAAACGGCCATGAAATCGATATTGGTCGGCAGCTCGATCTTGCGCATCAGGTCGCCCATAAAGACCACAGCGCCGCGCAAGACCGCAATCAGCACCAGATCCTTACCCGCGTAGTCGCGCGTAATCTCCTCGCCCAGGCGAGAGACGATGCCGTCGATATCCTCCTGCGTAAACAAAACCTTCTCGATATCCGGATGTTGAGAAGCCATGACAACCCTTTCTTGTGCTTAATCGCCCACACACCGCCGTATGGACGCGAACTACACATTCTAGCAGCGCACGGGGTATATTTTCCAGCCCGTGCACCATCAGCGCGGGAATACCGTCAACGCCGCACAGAAAAACTGGTGCGAGGGGCTAATCCGCGTCAACCACGCGAAGCAGATAGGCCACACGCGTCGCCGCCGTGCACTTAAAGCGTTCGTCCGCGCGAACTCCGGCGACCCACACCACGACACCCCCCGGTGCCGTCCTTACCACGGGCACGCCGGTGCGCTCGGAAACGGGAATACGAGCCTCGCACAACAAGTCGGATACCTTCTTGCTTCGGCCACTCATGCCTAACGGGCACATCACGTCTCCCGGTGCGGGACCGTCCACCCACAGGCGCGCCAATCGCCCCTCGGCAGGAACCTCGCCGCGCGAGCCCGCCAAGATCCGCTCGCTATCGCTGTTGGCAAAACCCAGGGCAGCCGCGTCCACCAAAGCTGCCACTTCCCCAGCAGCCGCAAGCTCACGGGCGCGGCGCACGATATCGCATCCCGGCTCAACGGCTATCGCTTCTGTGACCAGCATACGTCCCCCGCCCAACGACATACGGCCGGGTATGGTAATCCAGTCCGCAACCAAGCCCTCACGAGCCGCCGGTGCCTTAAACGCCAGCATGCCAAACTCAACACGTGCGTCAATCCCCGCCGGAAGCGTAACCGAACCCGCACCCTCGGCAACACAGGAGAGGACTCGCTCCACATGGCGCATCTCTGGGCGAGCGTCCGGATCGATGCGTTTAATCGCCAGTCGCACGATGCGCCGCGCGATTACCACCTCGGCCGCAGCAAGGCGTCTGGCATCAAGCACCAGCGCGCCCGCTGCCTCTTTGCGCAGGCAGCTTCGAAACGCCTGTGCCGACAACTGGGATAGAAACGCATCCTCATCACCCAAGATCTCACAGGCGGCACCAATCGTCTTGCACACGCTCGCATTACGCTGCGCCAGCACTGGCATTACCCGGTGGCGAACGTAGTTTCGCAGATACGAGATATCTTCGTTGGTCTCGTCCTCGCGCCACGGCTGACCATGCACCTGCAGATAGCCCACAAGCTCGCCATGAGTTAGGTCGAGCAAGGGGCGTACCACAATATTCCTTCGGCGGGGAATGCTCGAGAGCCCAGCAGGGCCCGACCCCTTAATGGCGTTCATCAAAAATGTTTCCGCGCGGTCTGAAGAGGTATGGGCAGTACAGATGCGCGCCGCCGTTCTCGGCGCCCCCATCTTGGCACAAAGCTCACGAACATACCTTCGCGCCGCGGCATAACGCACCTCGCGCGCAGCCGCCTCGATATTGCCCGACTCCCCATCAAAATAGGCGTGCTCCACACACAGCGGCAAGCCATATTGTGCGCAGAGCTCGCGCACAAAGGCCTCGTCGCCGTCGGACGCCTTGCCTCGCAGGTGATGGTTTACATGAAGCACATGTAGGCGCTCGCGAGCAATGGGGGCAACGCCGCGTCCATCTTGGATATCCAGCTTTGATGTGCACGCCATAAGAAGCAGTGCCGTCGAGTCCGCACCGCCTGATACCATGAGCACCACAGGAGCAGCCTGCTGCCTCGTCCGGGTCTCATCGACTGCCCCGGGTACGGCATGGTGTCCGTAATGCTGTGATACCGTTGGCATTCGCTTCCTCCTCTATTCGTCAGCACTCATTGTATCCTTTGGAATCTTATGTCTCGCCTGCACCTTCATATCCTCGGCAGCGGCTCTAAAGGCAACTGCGCACTCATCGAGGGCCCGCAGGGGCTCATTATGGTCGATGACGGACTGTCCCGCCGCGAAACACTCAAACGCATGGCTGAGCTCGGCCTTTCGGCAGACGACGTGTCCGCCCTTGTTGTCACCCATGAGCACAGCGACCACATTAAGGGGCTTGAGGTGTGGTGTAAACATTGGAACGGACCGGTCTTTTCCAGCAGGGGCACGCTCGCATCAAAGGAAAGCCTCGCACATCTGTCTGTTGAGGAATTCGACCCAGGTGACGCCCTCTCTATTGCCGGGGTCCACATTCAAACGTATTCGACATCGCACGACGTCGTCAATCCTGTCGGCTACCGTTTTGATGCCCAGGGTGATTCGGTTGGCTTTGCCACCGACACCGGCGAGTTGTCGAAGCATGCCATCGATACGCTCAAGGACTGTCGCATTCTCGCGCTCGAAAGCAACCACGATGTAGCCATGCTGCGTCAAGGAGACTATCCTCGCTTTCTTCAGGAGCGCATCCTGTCTGCAAAAGGGCATCTCTCCAACGATCAGGCCGCCGATGCCGCACGCGCGCTGGTAACCGATCGCACCGAGCAGCTTATCGCGATGCACATTAGCCAAGACAACAATCGCCCAAGCCTTACCGTCAAAAGCTACGCAAGCTCACTTGGGGCAACACTCGACAACGAGCTTGGTAGCACCGCCACCCGCGTTGAGGGGCCACATAAACTCACAATACGTCCCGCCGGGCAATATCGGCCCATGACCATTCAGTAGGCCGTCTCAAATATTCAGTAGGCTGTCTCAAATAGAAAAGGGGGCCGGGAATCGCTTCCCAGCCCCCTTAGCTCAGGCACCGATGTTAATGGCCGATAACGTTAGTCGATGAAAATCTTCGTAACGTTCTTCTTCTCGACAATCTTAGGAACCGTAACGGTAAGGATGCCGTCAGCATACTTTGCAGAAAGGCCCTCGCTCGAAGCATCCTTCAGGTACACACCGCGCGTCGCGCTGTAAGAGCAAAACTCCTTCTGCAGGTAGTTCTTGTCCTTATTCTCTTCGCTCTCCTCAACATTCACGCTAATGGAAAGACGACCCTCATTAAGCTCAACGTCGATGTCGTCCTTCGCGACGCCGGTCAAATAAGCCTTGACCTCGTAACCGTCGCCCTTGTCCTCAACATCAACGGGAAACGCCTTGGAGGCGATCGAGTTGTTTGCCAGATCGGTCATATCATCAAACAGATCGAACAACGAGCTAGCAGAGGGACGAACACCAAAAACCGAACGATAAGGAACCATGCTTGCCATGACTACCACTCCTTTAAGGGACTGCCGAGCCATCTTCTAGGTGGCAGGGACTTCTTTTGACGATTTAATATATGCCCATCCATTTCTTATATATACATTTTGATATAAAGTTTTTTAAGTCTCTATCTATAAGCATATCTAAGTCTATGTGACTAAGGTTTAATGAGGTCAAGCTTCTTTGAACCGTGTCTTAAATACCAAATGTGCCCTAGCTAAACAAAGCTGGGGCTTACAATGAGCGTATACACAATATTAATGACAACCTAAGGGCATCATGGACGATCAAACCTCCGACAATTCGTATGATCAGATGCAGAACGATAAATCAACCTATCCGCAGACCATACGCTACCATCGTCCCCATATTTCCCAAGAGCCTATTGACGATACAGAGCCTGAATATGTAACTCGCAATCGTTATCAAACCCTTGAAGAATCTCAATCAGGTCGCAAACACATGGGCGTCGCACCGAGCGAATCGGCGTATCTCAAAGATGCCCCCTTATCCAAAAACAGCGCATACAACCAGGAGCAGGCCCGAACACCCGCCAAGCAACAACGAAGAGAGCCTCGCCCTAAGCAGACCCTAACGCATTCTGCCCGCTATTTAGAGACGCCGAAGCAAGGAAAATCGATATTTATATCGTCTAGCAGGCGACGCAAACAGCACCGGCTCCAAATCGCGCTCTTGATCATTGCCATCGCGGCAATCGCGCTGGTCATTCGTTTTATTTTCTTCAAATAGAAAAGACAATTAAGCCGTAGGGGCTGTAAGTTTACAACGCCCAAACGAAAAAGGGGGAGGCCGCGAGGCCTCCCCCTTCTCGATTCTCGATGACGGCTCGGTGCCGTCCACCGGTCAGCGGCGCCCTGGCCTCCCACGGGCTGGCCCCGCAGTACTCTCGGCGCGATGGGGCTTAGCTTCCGGGTTCGGAACGGGACCGGGCG
>NZ_JBQKFA010000005.1:0-144777 GCF_052121015.1 Collinsella sp. LCP19S3_F2 | reverse complement strand
CCGATCTCCTCCGGCACCTTTACCCTCGACCAGTCGTACCCTTCGAAGGTCTTGGGGACCGGGAACTTGGCCCGTTTCAGCAGCCGCCCCCTCCTGCTCTCCTCTCTCCAGATTAGCTTTTTGCCGCTATCGCTATCACACCTCATTATTATCCCGCCCGCGTTATACGTCGCCTAGCTATTAAACCCATTGAACTTGAGGTAGCTCATCAGGTACGCCTTCGATACAAAAGACGAAACCGCACTGCGTACGAGCAATGACTCGCGCGTAACCTGATGTGCGGTATCGGGCACGGGAGTCTGCTCAAGGGAAAAAGCCGCACGAATCGATGCCTCAAGTTGATCGACTACATAATCGAAAGCCGTCGGAGCGTCGTAGCTCAAGCGCTGAATATTAAAGAGCGCCTGAACCGCAGCGATGGGCAGCACCTGCTTAAAGATACAAATGGCAATGAGACGCGCAATCTGCTCGCGGCCATACTGCTTTTTAACCGGAGCAGGAACGAGGCCGACCTTTACGTAGTTATTGATCATCGAAGGCGTGATAACGGGCTGCTCTACGCAAATCGAAAGCGGCTCCATCCACAGTGCAACATATTCAATAACCTGATCACGATAGAGTGTTACGTTGGGCAGCTGGTCATAGCGTGGCAGGCTCAACGCATTGAGTTTACCCACCATATCGGACTGAATAAATGCATCCGGCAGCACCGTCGGCTGAATATCCTCCGGCTTAATGCTGACCGATGTATCGGACATCGGGATAACATGTTTGACGTGGTTCATAAGAGGCCTCCGTTCGTTTTCTATATTGTATTCTAGATTATCTAGTTTTGCATACCACATAGCGGCTAAGTAAAAGTGGTTGGACAGCACATTGGCGCACCGTCCAACCACTTTGTATAAAGATAGCAACCTTACATAAGATATATTATCGTACTTATCCTCGTAAGAAGGCGTATGCGCTGGTAGCCGCTATGGCTCCGTCCGAAACGGCGGTCACAACCTGGCGTAAACGCTTGGAACGGATATCGCCGGCAGCAAACAAACCCGGCGTGCGCGTGGCCATCGAGTCGTCGGTAACGATACCGCCGTCAGGCGCCAGATCCACCAGATGCTGTACAAGCTCAGTATGGGGTTGTGTTCCGGCAAAGACAAAGATGCCAAACGAACCTGGATCGAAGGACTCGGAATAGGTATCACCAGTGGCGTTGTCCTTAAACGTGATAGTTGTAGGCATAGCCTCGCCCGATAGCTCCACAATACTAGTTTGGTACCTAACCGAAATATTATCTTTAGCGAGTACCTTTTGAACCACGCCATCGGGAGCACGGAACTGATCGCGGCGCAAGACGATGGTCACGCTGCTGGCAATTTCTGATAAGAACAGGGCTTCCTCGCAGGCAGCATTACCGCCGCCAATGACAAAGACCTGTTTGCCACGAAAGAACATGCCATCGCATGTGGCGCAATACGAAACGCCGCGACCGCGATACGTATCCTCGCCAACAAAACCAGCAGAGCGCGGCGTGGCGCCCATACAGGCGATAACACTCGAGGCCAGCGTATCGCCCGTATCGTGATGCACCGTAAACAGCGCCGCATCCGCATCGTAATCGATACCCGTCACCATGCTCCATGCAACCTGTGCTCCCAGGCCCTCTGCATGTTGCTGAAAACGCTCGCCGAGTTCGGCACCGCTCAAGAGCGGAATGCCCGGATAGTTTTCGACCTCATTGGTTGTGGCGATCTGTCCTCCCGACATGCCCTGTTCAATCACGGTCGTCGTTAGATTGGATCGCGCAGCATAAATGGCTGCAGCATAGCCCGCTGGGCCGCCGCCGATAATCGCAACATCGATCGGCTGATTGGTAGTCATGGAGTGTCCTCTCATCGAAACATTGGCGTTCTTTGCGCTCATACCCAAATTTAGGAGAACATGACAGTCATGCACTACAATGATACGTTGCGAAACAACGATGAAGGGGAGTTATCGATGGATCAAACGCAGATGGGCAACGACGCTCCCCTGCCCACGCAAAGCGCCCCTCAATCGGAGCAATTGATGCCGTCACCTGAACAAAAGCCCTTAGTGACCATTGTCCACGCATCGGTTGGTTCGGGACACAAGGCGGCAGCCAACGCTATCGCACAAGCATTCGAGCTTATACGCGGCACCAAGGGAATACCGCAGGATGTCGAGATTGAGGTCTTGGATATCCTCGATTTTGGACGCATAAAATTCGACGGCAACAAAACGGCCGCATCGTTTACCGGCGCTACACGCCCAATTTATGACTTGACCTGGCGATATACCCTTACCGGACACCTGCTTTGGGGCGGCGGCACGGCGTGGTCGCGCATTATGTTTCCCGCATTTAACGAATACGTTCGCACTCGTAGGCCTATTGCCGTGGTCGCCACACATATCACGGCAGCCAACGTTGCGGTTGGTGCGCGCGTCATTACGGGCATCGACTATCCCGTCATTTGCGTGCCGACCGATTACGAAGTCGAGGGCTGGTGGCCCCATAAGGACACTGACTTATTCTGCGTGGCAAACGAGTTTATGGCCGAGACGCTCCGCCCACGCAAGGTTCCCGAGGCAAAGATACGCATTACGGGCATCCCTATTCGCGCTGGATTTGACACGGATTACAATCGTGAGGAAGAACTCGAGAAGTTCAATCTCCCTATCGACAGGACCATTGTGCTGGTAATGGCCGGCGCCAGTTTACCTCAACCGTACGTTCGCTTTCGCGCGGCGATGGACCAAACCCTCCCCTTCCTCCGTAGCTTCGAGGACATGCACTTTGTCTTTTTGCCGGGCAAGGACACGGAATACGCCACGCGCCTGAAAACGCTCTTCGAAGCCATGAAACTCGAAAACGTCACGGTCCTTGACTATGTCGATGACATGGCAGCGCTCATGCACGGCTGCGATCTGGCAATTCTCAAATCGGGCGGACTCACTGTTACCGAATGCCTGTGTGCACACCTGCCGATGATTCTGTTGGGCAAGTCCTATGGCCAGGAAAAGGCCAACACCACCATGCTCACCGACTTGGGCGCCAGTATGCATGTCACCACCGCACGCGAGCTCATTGTGACGCTGCGCCATCTCCACGATCATCCCGAGTCGCTCAAGGCACTGCTCATCAATGGCGAAGTGCTACGCCGTCCACACGCGGCCGAGGACATCGCCATCGCAACCATGGAACTTACAGGCAAGCCCCAAAAGCGCAAACGAGCCTTCTGCCGCTTCTACTGGGGCGGAAAACCAGCCCATATCCGCTAGGGTCTTAATGTCCGCTTACCCGTGGGAGGCCCCTATATATCATCCCGTGCTCAAACATTCTCGCTTCGCTGCGAAACTGCGCGTGGGACGATATATAGGGGCCTCCCGCGGGTAAGCTGCGTTTACGTATTAGCAGCTATACCAGATTCCCCACCATTAGAATCTGCAAAGGCAAAGCCGGAAAATTCAAATGTAGTAAGCCAATGCGACAAAGGGACTGTTCCTTTGTCGCATTGGCTTACTAGAATGTAAATATTTTTCAAGCGAGTAGCCGCCCGCCCGCCTATCACACATATCGTTCCACGCGCAGTTTCGCAGCGAGCGAAGCGATGCGAGAATGTTTGAGCATGGAATGATATGTGTGAGAGGCGGGCGGGAGGGATACGAGCGCCCCCGCGAGAATGTTTGAGCATGGGATGATATATAGGCGGGTCGGGCCGGTCAGCGGACAGTACGTAAACGACTAAGCGACGCCGCTAGAACCGAAACCGCCGGCTCCTCGGTCGGTTTCGTCTAGTTCGTCTACCTCCACGAGATTGACCGTGGGAACTTCTTGGATGACGAGTTGAGCGATTCGGTCACCCTTGTTGATCTGGATTTCATTGGATGGATCCAGGTTGATAAGGATGACTTTAAGCTCACCTCGATAGTGGGCGTCTATAAGACCGGGCGTGTTGACTATAGACAGACCCTGCTTAATAGCCAGGCCACTGCGAGGCTGAACGAAGCCAGCGTATCCATCGGGCAGCGCGATCGCAAGGCCAGTAGAGACCAAGCGTCGCTCGAAGGGCTTAAGGGTACAGTCCTCATTGGCACGGAGATCCAAACCGGCATCTGTGGGATGGGCGTATTTGGGAAGCTCGATCGTAGGGTCGAGACGCTTAATGTTGACTGTAATGTTGGACATAAAATCACCTTAGCTTGTCGAGCTCTTGCAAAAACTCATCGATGTCTTTGAAATCGCGATAGACCGAGGCAAAGCGAATGTAGGCCACCTTGTCGATCTTGGCCAAGCGCTTAAGCACCATATCGCCCAGGTCGTGGGACGTAACAGCCGTCAGCGTACGGGAACGCAGCTCCACCTCGATGTCATCGATGAGTTCATTGAGCTTTTTCGTGTCGATGTCGCGCTTAATCGTAGCGCGCATTAAGCCGACCAGCAGCTTATTGCGATCGAACCGCTGCTTTGACCCGTCAGATTTGATGACCTCGATGGGGTCTTCGCATCGCTCGAATGTTGTGAAGCGATAGTTGCACGAACAACATTCACGACGGCGTTTAATGGTGTTATTAGATTCCTGCATACGGGAATCGACAACACGGGTATGTGCATTGCCGCATCTGGGACAGCGCATGGTACCTCCCTCAAAAACGATAACAAGGGTACCATGTGCCGGAGTTTAAATCTTACGAACGCGCAGGAACTTTAAGAACGTCACCCGCATCGAGTGACCCATGCTCCAGATGATTGACACTGCGAATCATGTCAGAAGTCTCCTGTGTAGAAAGACCGTCAACGGAATGCTCCTGAGCAAGCGACCACAGGGAATCGCCAGACTGAACACGGACGGTCTCATAGGTAACGTTAGATGCCGACTCGGCATATGCGGCGTGACGAGCGCTGAAGATCGAGGTAGCAAGTACAAAGAAGAGCGTGAGCGCAACGGCCAGGGCGACAATCGTCGAGGCCTTCAGAGGAACGGGGGCCGAAGTCGTGGCGACGCACTGGCTGCGGACGGGCTTGCCAGGCAGTGTTTGAAAACCAGATCGGCCGCCTTTGACAACCGTGAAAGCCGGCGCCGCAGGCGTCTCGAGCTTAAGGGCTAGGTTTCCCTGGACCATATCCGTTGCATTCATCATGTTCTCCTCTCGCGTTTTTTGACGAGAACTGTTTTATCAAGCCGCGAGGACAAAAAATTCTAGCGCGGGAACGAGTGTTCGGTTATTATTATCTTCGAACAGTTGTTCCTGTCAAGCAAACATAGAACATTTGTTTGAGTTAGGTAGAGAGGAATCCCTGATGGCTCGCAAAATTACCAAGCGACAGCAGCAGATTTACGACTTCATCAAGGAGTATCAGCAGGAAAAGGGCTATCCGCCCAGCGTGCGTGAGATGGCTTCGGCTGTGGGTCTTTCCTCCCCTAGCACCGTACATGCACATCTCTCCGCACTGGAAGCACGCGGCCTGCTCAAACGTGACGCCACCAAGCCTCGTGCCCTAGAGCTCTTTGACGAGGACGGAGCCTCCGTCTCCATCTCAAAGTCCGATGAGCCCACGGCACCCCGCGGAACCGTATCGCTACCCCTCGTGGGCCGTGTCGCCGCGGGGATCCCCATCCTTGCCGAGCAGAATATCGAGGACACCTTTACCATCCCGACCGAGATCGCAACGGACCAGGGGTCTTTTATCCTCGAGGTCCACGGCAATTCGATGATTAACGTCGGTATCCTTAACGGCGACTATATCATCGTTCGCGAACAGAAGAGCGCCATGAATGGCGAGATCGTTGTGGCCATGATCGATGGCTCCGCAACGGTCAAAACGTTCTACAAGGAGCAGGGACGAGTTCGCTTGCAGCCCGAAAACGACACCATGGAGCCCATCTATGCGACAAATCCGACGATCCTGGGCAAGGTTGTTGGATTGATGCGCCGGTTCTCGTAATGCAAAACCGCATCACGGTCTTTGATACCATTCGCGGATTTACCATGCTGTCGATGGCAGGATTTCATGCTTGCTACGATCTTGCCTATCTTTATGGTTGGGATATGCCGTGGTTTACTCAGACCATCTTCCAAGACATCTGGCGTGCCAGCATCAGTTGGGTATTTTTGTTTATTGCCGGCTGGATGTGCACCCTCTCGCGCAACAACATCAAGCGTGCCGTCAAATATGCCGCTGCCGCTTTTGTTGTATGGGTCGCGACGACGCTCGTCTCAGTCGATGACTCGGTGAACTTCGGCATCATGTTCTGCATGGCGGCCTGCACCGCCATTGTCGCGCTCGCGCGTCCGGTGATCGTTAAAGTGCCGTCGGTATGGGGTATAGCAATTTGCCTCACACTTTTTGCCCTTACCTGGAGCATTCCTAAAACGGTTTATCCTATCCCCTATTTAGCTTGGCTGGGTTTCCCAAGTCCAGACTTTGTCTCTGGTGATTACTATCCAGTCATACCATTCTTATTTATGTACCTTGCAGGCTTCTTTGCCGCCCACACGACTCAGGAAGCAAACTATGAGGCGCCGGGATGGGCCTATGCGAATCCCATCCCGGCGCTCGCAAGTCTCGGGCGCCATGCGCTGCCGTTCTACCTGCTTCATCAACCGGTTATCTTGGGTGTACTGGAGCTGATTTACTCTGTTCGATAACACTCGAGACGCGGTGCGATACGGGCTGGAAGCTTTGCCACAATACGAACGCCGTCCTCGAGGTATTCCTCGTGCAGAAGGGTTCCCTGTTCGTGCACAAGCGTGATTAACGCGCCCTCTCGATACGGGATATCGGCCGAGAGCAACACGTCCGTAGCGGCCGCTTCACGAGCGATGCGATCGACTAAGTCATCAAGGCCCTCACCCGTCTGAGCCGAGAACAATACCGCCTCGGGATAGCGCCGGCGAAAGCTCAAGCGGTCGACGCTATCGAGCAGATCGATTTTATTGAACACGGTAAGCGTCAGGCGCTCACCGGCACCAATCTCGTCAAGGACACGATCAACCGCCTCAAGCTGACGCCCGTAATCCTCATCGGAAGCATCCACAACTTTAAGAACCAAATCGGCGCCGAGCACCTCGGAAAGCGTAGATTTAAACGCGTCGACCAGGCCATGGGGCAGCTTTTGAATAAAGCCAACGGTATCAGTGATCGTCATGCCACGGCCACCGGGTAAACGATACGAACGCGTCGTAGGATCGAGCGTGGCAAACAGCTTATCCTGCGAAAGTACCGTGGATCCCGTCAATCGATTAAGCAACGTCGACTTACCGGCATTGGTGTAGCCAGCCAACGCCACGCGAAACGCCGGCGATTCAATACGGCTTTTCGATTGCACATCACGACGTTGTTCTACCTGTTTCAATTCGCGGCGAAGCGCAGCGATCTTATCGCGAATCAGGCGACGGTCGACCTCGAGCTGACTTTCGCCCTGGCCAAAACGCGATCCAATGCCGCCACGCGTCTGTTCCTTAGCAAGGTGGCTCCACATACCTCGCAGACGAGGCAGCAGATACTGCAACTGAGCCAGCTGCACCTGTAAGCGACCCTCACGCGTCTGAGCATGCAGGCCAAAGATATCCAAAATCAACGCCGTACGGTCAATAATCTTGACCGGTTCGCCCACGGCTTTCTCAAGATATGACTGCTGTGAAGGAGTCAAGTCGTCGTCGAAGATTACAACATCCGCATCCATACGATGCACCAAACCGCATAGCTCATCGACCTTACCGGAGCCGATAAACGATTTGGGATAAGGTTTGACCAGACGCTGAGACAAGCGTGCCACGCATTGGGCTCCAGCAGTGTGAGCCAAGCGCTCGAGCTCGTCGAGCGAACGGTCGAGCGGCCAAGCGTTATCGCGCCACTCAACACCAACCAAGACGGCACGCTCAGGTTCAGGCGCCGTGGGAACCAAGGGAAAACGCGCCATTAGGCAGCCTCAATACGACGGTAGATATCATCGACGACCTCATCGATCGTAAACTCATCCATATCGAACCACACGATGCGATCGTCACGCTTAAACCAGGAAAGTTGGCGCTTGGCATAGCGACGTGAGCGCATCTTGATAAGCTCGCGGGCCTCATCCATGGTAATAGCGCCTCGCAAGGCATCGATAATCTCTTTGTAACCGATTGCCTGCATCGACGTGAGTGCATCACCCAGGCCCTGGTCCATAAGGCCACGGACCTCATCAACCAGCCCCTGCTCAAACATAAGGTCGACACGCAGGTTAATGCGCTCATACAGCACTTCACGGCTACGCGTCAGACCAAACCACAAGGCATGATAACGCTCACGTGGAACGCTGAATTTCGACTTCTGCTGGGCATACGACACACCGTCATCGTGCATCTCGAGCGCACGGATCACGCGGCGCACGTTATGAGGATGAATCACGGCAGCGGATTCCGGATCACGCTCGGCAAGCAGGGCATGCATAGCTTTCTCGCCAATACGCTCGGCAAGCTCCTGATAACCCGTGCGACGTTCGTCCTCGAGCTCTCCCGAAGGAAAATCCATTTCATCGAGTGCAGCCTTAAGATACAAGCCCGTGCCACCGCAAAAGACCGGAAGCCGTTGCTCACCAAGCAAACGCTCGATATGCGCCCGGGCATCAGACTGATAGAGCGCAGCAGAATACGCGACGCCCGGGTCCACGATATCGACAAGACGCAGGGGCACCGAGCACTCCTCGGGCATCATCTTGGCCGTACCGATATCCATACCGCGATAGATTTGCATCGCGTCACACGATAACACTTCAGACGACAGACGAGAGGCCAGGCGGTCGGCAACATCACTCTTGCCGACCGCCGTCGGACCGACGATCGCTACGGCAGAAAGGTTTGTGCCGGGGAAAACCATTAGCGAGGCTCACCCACAACGGAGCCAGACAGATACCACGTCTTGGCGACATCCACATCGACGTCGACGATTTTGCCGATAAGCTGATCGATGCTATAGCCAGCGGGAATCGGCGCATGCACTGTCTGGTTCTTAGGACTTTTACCAAGAAGGACAGCGTCGTTTTTCTTGCTCGTGCCCTCAATAAGTGCAGGCACCACGGTGTGAAGCTCGCCCTGGTTATACTCGTATGCCGTCGTCTCGATAACCTTGACCAGACGGTTAAAGCGCTCAAGGATAACCTCATGCGGGGTGGGATCATAGATCTCAGCTGCCGGGGTACCGGCGCGCTTGGAGTAAATAAACGTGTAGGCCTGGGCATAGCGCACCGTCTCGGCAAGCGAGAGCGTCTGCTCAAAGTCTTCCTCGGTCTCGCCCGGGAAGCCCACAATGATGTCGGTCGAAAGCGCAATTTCGGGCATACGGTTACGAATGCGATCGACCAGGCCCAGATAATCCTCGCGCGTGTACCGACGATTCATCTCTTTAAGGATACGCGTGGAACCCGACTGGACTGCTAGGTGAAGCTGCGGCATAACGGCAGGTGTCTCGGCCATAGCATCGATGGTCTCGGAAAGCAAATCCTTGGGGTGCGAAGAAGTAAAGAAGATACGCTCGACGCCCGTATCACCCACGGCGCGCAGCAGGTCGGCAAAGCGCGGCTTGCCAAAGAGATCGCGACCGTAGGAGTTAACGTTTTGTCCCAGCAGCGTAATCTCGCGCACACCCTGACGCACCAGACCCGTCACCTCGTCGACAATCTCCTCGAAGGGGCGGCTCTTCTCGCGACCACGGACGTACGGCACGATGCAGTACGTGCAGAAGTTGTTGCAGCCCGTCATGATGGGAACCCATGCATGATACTGCGTCTCGCGATGCCACGGCATACTCATGGCGTCCGTATCTTCATGCTCATTCGTGCGGATATGGCGCTTGCCATCCATAAACGCCTCGGCGATAAGCTCCGCCACGTGCGCAATCGAATGCGTACCAAAAATAACGTTGACGTTATCGACGTTGGTGAGCAGGCCCTCGCCATCGCGCTGAGCGATGCATCCACCCACGGCGACCACACGCTTGCCCGAAGGAGAAGGAGGAAGACTCTTGCAGGAATTGCACTGACCGTACAGGCGCGTATCGGCAGCCTCGCGCACACAGCACGTCATGAATACGACAATATCGGCATGCTCCGGATCGAGCGCCATAAGACAGCCGTAGGAATCGAGCAAACCGCTCACGCGCTCGGAGTCGTGCTGATTCATCTGGCAGCCGAATGTGCGGATAAAATATGTTTTACCGGCAAGAATATCGCGTACGAAGCGCTGGTCCATGAGCTTACATCCTAACGATGATATCGACGGGGCACAAAGGTGCTACAAACGTGCGAAAACTCGCTTACGCAACAGGCTTAACGTCGTCCATGACGACATTGTCCATAGCAGCCCGATTAATCTGGTGAACGTAGATAGAGAGACGGATTGCCGTGCGAGACTCCCCGTTAATGAGGATGTCAGAGAACACCGGCGCACAAGAGACATCAAAGCCAGTCGGAATCAAAAAACCTCGCGCAATGGCAACGGCCTTTATGGCCTGGTTGACGGCGCCGGCACCGACGCACTGAATGTTGACGGGAACGCCATCTTTGACCATACCGGCAATGGCGCCGGCAACGGACGCGGGCGATGATTTGCTTGATACCTTCAGGCAATCCATGAAGAAACTCCTGCGTTTAAAAGTACGTTTTAACTGCAATAACTGTATCGTACCGAGCGGACTCGGTAAAGATGCTACTCCTCTTTGGCAAGATCGAACGTCACGGTGATGCGATCACGTGAAACGCGAATCTTAGGGTCGCCGCACAGATTGAGGTAATACCGGGCGGCAAGGTCATTGAAGTCGCGCTCGACAGCACGCGAAAACTGCGCCATGTCATCCTTGGCAATGCGGAGGCCTCGACGGTCCTTGGCAAGATCGACTGGAGCCGGCAATTGCGAGGTGGAATCGCGCTCGCGCAGCAGACGCGCGCACACACCGCGAACGGGCTTAATCTGTCCCGAAAGAATACGGTGGGCAGTACGCTCGGACATCTCGAGACCCAGCCCGGAGCAAATCCGGATAAAATCCTCGGCATCCGAAGCGAGACCTAAACGATCGATAACCGGAAGCTCACACTCGTCATCGATAAAGAGCAGGCGTGACGTATCGAGACGACTGGAAGCCTGGGCGTACAGGGTCGCCGCGATCTCGGACGGAGAGCCCAGATACACGTCGCAGTCGCGCAGCTCCTCAAGGGCAAACTCGCAGGCTGCGCGAATGATGTTGTGAGGACCGCGAGCGCATACATAGCGGCCGTCTTCGTCTTTAACCGCCTGAGGCCAGCTCGACTGGTCGGCGCGCTCAGCCAAGCGATCGGTATCAACGCACACCTTAAACGCTGAGCCCAAATCGACGCCCGATGTAACAACGCGTGCCTCATCGGTGTTCTGCTTGATAGAGAACAGCGCCATACCACGACCGTGAACACCCCAACGGTCCATCTTCATGCTCTCGAGCTTGGAGGTGACACGGGCATCGAAGATACGCTCCTGCATATCCTGCGGCACACCCGAACCGTTATCCAGGAAGAGGAGGGTACGAACACCCTCCTCCTTGGTCGTGGCTAGATAGACCTTATCGGCTCCGGCATCGCGAGCATTACGCAGCATCTCGATGACAATGTCCTCTACATGCTGAATGTCATGCTTGGCCTGACGGCGCTCGGCCTCCGAAACGCGGAGGCGGACATACCCCTCGCCAAGGTTTTCCTCGACGCGAAGGTTGCCCTCCCCCGACATCGACGCGATAAATGAGATGAGCTCGTTCGCGTCGTTCATGTTATTTAGCGATATCGACGGCACGGCTCTCGCGAATCACGACAACGCGCACCTGACCGGGATACTCCATCTCTTCCTCGATCTGATGGGCGATATCGTGCGCAAGCACCGTGGACTGGGCATCGGAAATCTTGTCCGGCTGAACCATGACATGGACCTCGCGACCGGCCTGCATAGCATAGGTACGCTCGACGCCGTCATGAGAGTTGGCAATCTCCTCGAGCTTCTCAAGGCGCTTGATGTAGCTCTCGGCCGACTCGCGACGGGCGCCGGGACGAGAAGCGGAAACAGCATCGGCAGCCTGGACCAGAACGTCGAGCACCGTGTTGGGGTCGACATCGGCATGATGGGCCTCGATTGCGTGGACGATAACGGGCTTCTCGCCATAACGGCGGGCAAGCTCGGCGCCAATCACAGCATGCGGACCCTCAACGTCGTGGTCGATGGCCTTGCCCAGGTCATGCAGAAGACCCGCGCGCTTGGCGGTCACAACATCCAGACCAAGCTCGGAGGCCATGATGCCGCACAGGTCGGAGACCTCAAGTGAGTGCTGTAGCACGTTCTGACCAAACGAGGTGCGGTAGCGCAGAGCGCCCAGGGTTTTGACGATCTCGGGATGCAGGTCGTGGATTCCGGTATCGAAGGCGGCCTGCTCGCCGGCTTCGAGCACACGCTGCTGAACCAAGTCAGCGGCCTTGTGGTACATCTCCTCGATGCGGGCGGGGTGAATACGACCGTCGGCAATGAGGTTCTCGAGCGCCACGCGGGCGGTCTCACGACGGACCGGATCAAAGCTCGAAAGCACGACAGTCTCGGGGGTGTCGTCGATCACAAGGTTGACGCCGGAAACCTGCTCGAAAGTACGGATGTTACGACCCTCGCGACCGATGATGCGGCCCTTAAGATCATCGGAGGGAATATGAACGGACGTGACGGTGACCTCGGCGGTATGGTCGGCGGCACAGCGCTGGATCGCCAGGGAGAGAATCTCCTGAGCGGTCTTGTGGCACTCGGCGCGGACCTGTTGCTCGGACTCACGGATGATGGTGGCCGCCTCATGGGTAACCTCGCCGCGGACCTTATCGAGCAGCTCCTTGTGAGCATCCTCGCGCGTAAGGTCGGCAATACGCTCGAGCTCGGAGGTCTGCTTGGCGCAAAGCTCCTCAAGTTCGCGAGAGCGCTTCTCGACCTGACCGGCCTGGCTGGACAGCTGATGCTCGCGCTTATCGAGTGCATCGTTGCGTCGGTCGAGCGATTCCTCGCGCTGCATCACGCGATTTTCGAGCGCGCGAATCTCGCTCTTACGCTGCTTGTCCTCGGCCTCGGCGGCCTGTTTGTTCTTGATGATCTCTTCCTTAGCCTCGAGCAGAGCCTCTTTTTTGAGGGTCTCGGCCTGACGCTTAGCATCACCGATCAGGGACTCTGCCTGCGCGTGTGCCGACTGAATCTTTTCTTCGGCCTCGTGAAGACTACCCTGCTTGGCGGTGCGCATGTAGGCAATGGCGACGATGGCACCCAAAACAATGCCAACGAGCGCTGCAATGATAGTCGGCATGCTCACTCCTTTTTATGGATTCGTTACACAACAAAGCGAACCGTCCATACGAACGGCTCGCGACATTTGAGTAATATGGGCGCAGCTTATGCGGGTCGGATACAGATAAACATATAAACAAACTCATCGCAGATGAGCACATATCACAATGCAAATGACAGTAATTATCCTACGTTGAACCGCAACAACTGTCAAATTGACGCACCCAGCACGGCGCCTATCGAGCGGTGAACGGCAGGAGCGTAACGTGCGCATGCTTAAACATCGCATTTCTCGCTTAAGGCATCGAGGCGCGCCTTAACGGCATCCGCGGCAATGTGATAGGAAAAGCCCTTGCCCATCAAAAATCTGACGAGCTTTTCGAATGCACGTGCCTCGGGAACGCGACGCTTAGCGAGCAAAGCCGATGCGCGAGCCAAGTCGTCATCCTCGGCAAAATAAGCCTCGGGATACCCTGGAATCTCATCAAGTGCAACATGGCGACGCTTGAGTTCAGTCTCGATTTTGCGCTGTCCCCAACCACGACGCTTACGCTCCTCGATAAAGTACGAGCAAAAGCGGTTCTCATCTAAAAAACGATACTCGATGGCACGATTGACGGCAAAGTCGATCGCGGGCTGTCGAAAGCCATAGCGCGCCAACTTATCGCGCACCTCGCCCGTAGCATGATCACGACGCGAAAGCATCTCGGTCACCATGGTGAGCGCACATTTGCATTCGATAAGCTGCACCGCCTCGCGAAAGTCATCCCAGTCGCAGGGAAGATCGAGACGGTTCTGAACGTACACACGTGCCACACGCACGGGAATCCAAATGGATCGTTCAAAACCGCCCTCCAGATCGCAATCGATATGTGCACAGGGCTTTTTAGACGCATAACCGCTCGAGAACGAGGAGGCCGTCTTCTTATCCGGAAAAACGACCCTAGCCTCGGTCACCGTATACGACATGTCGCCATCCGTTACTCGTCGTCATCGTCGAGCATCGCGGAGCCATCGATGGCATACAGCTCGTCAAACTCCTCGGGGGCGGGCTGATCGGTCAACTCAACCTCGGAGGGGGCATCATCGTCATACTCAAGACCGCAGGCAAGGCGAACCTTGTGCTCGATCTCGTCGGCGCAATCGGGATGCTCGCGCAGGAACGTCTTAGCGGCCTCGCGACCGTTGCCGAGTTTGTCCTCACCATAGGCAAACCAAGACCCCATCTTTTTGCATATGCCGCACTCGACAGCCATATCCAGAATCGAGCCCTCTTTAGAAATGCCGGTGCCATACATGATGTCAAATTCGGCCGAGCGGAACGGAGCAGCCACCTTGTTCTTAACGACCTTGGCACGTACGCGATTGCCGATAACCTCGTCCTTGAGCTTGATGGTATCGATTTTGCGAATATCGATACGCACGGAAGAGAAGAACTTGAGTGCGCGGCCGCCTGTGGTGGTCTCGGGGTTGCCGAACATGACGCCGATCTTCTCGCGCAATTGGTTAATGAAGATGCAGGTTGTGTTGGACTTGGCAAGCGAGCCGGCGAGCTTGCGGAGCGCCTGACTCATCAAGCGAGCCTGCAGACCCACCGTCGTGTCACCGATCTCGCCCTCGATTTCGGCACGCGGAGTCAAAGCGGCAACAGAGTCGACGACGATGGCGTCGATGGCACCGGAACGCACAAGCATGTCAACGATCTCGAGCGCCTGTTCACCCGTATCGGGCTGGGAAATCAGCACCTCGTCGATATCGACGCCGATGCGCGCGGCGTAGGTGGGATCAAGTGCATGCTCAGCGTCGATAAAAGCCACGACACCGCCCATGGCCTGCGCCTCTGCAAGAATCTCGAGCGAAAGCGTTGTCTTACCGGAGGACTCGGGCCCATAAATCTCAACGATACGGCCGCGCGGCACGCCGCCGATACCCAAGGCGGCATCGAGCGCCAGAGAGCCCGTCGGAATAGCCTCGACCTCGAGCTCGGGACCGCCGTCGCCATACCTCATAATAGAACCCTGGCCGAACTTCTTCTCGATCTCGGCCTTGGTAGTGGCGATCATCTCGTCGCGCTCTTTACCCGTCGTGCGCGTATGAACGGTACGTACGGGACCTGAATTCTTGGCCATGAATAGCCCTCCTCTTAACAACCTGAATCGATGATAAACGAACGGCTGTTCGTGGTCAACCGTTCAGGTTCATCATATGCACCCGTCCATTCCAAAACCCGACCAAACGCCGACCAAACGCCGACCAAACGCTTGACCATGCCAATCGCAAATACGAGTGCTCGTACAAATTAAAGACATGTGCCAGCGCAAGCGCATTCCTTGCCAAAGGTCCCTATCTCCACAATTAAGGGGCCCTAAGGCCCCTTAAAACACGTCTATTCCATGGAATTGAGCACGCGGACAATGCGCTCCAAAGCCTCAGCGACCGCATAGGCGCGGACGCACGACCGATCACCCTCGTAGTGACAGCGCGCAGACTCAACGACCGTCGCTCCCCCATCGGCCGCGCGATACGCCCAGCCGATATAGAACGTGCCGGCGGGGTCTTGCTCGGTACCGCCGCCGGGCCCAGCGTAGCCCGTTGCGCTCACGGCGACATCACTCTGATAGAGGTCCAGCGAGCCCGCGGCCATCTCACGCGCCGTCTGATGCGACACGGCGCTAAACCGATCGAGCGTTTCCCGCTCGACGCCGAGCACGCGATGTTTGATCTCATCGCAGTAGGTCACCGCACCGCCACGAAGCACCGCCGAGGCACCCGGGATATCGGCAATCGTCGAGGCGATCATGCCCGCCGTCAGCGACTCCGCCGTCGACACCGTCACGCCACGGGCACTCGCGCGCTCGACAATATCGCGCGCCAGCTCCTCGTTGTTTGCGGCGATCTGCAAATAAGGCTCCGTCATACCCACCAGGACCTAGACCGAAAAGACGATCTTACGGCAGTTCCAGAAGTACTGGGCACCCGAGATAATGGTCAAAATGACGGCGATGACGTACAGGAAGCGCGACACCGAATAGACACCGAGCAGCAGCGACGCCGGCCCCAGCTGAAGACCGGCCATCGCAAAGACGCACAGATAGCCACAGATGGAGACCATCGTGGTCGCCGTCTTGTACTTGCCGAGCTTATCGGCGGCAACGACCACACCGGCAGCACTCGCGACCATGCGAAGTGCGCTCACCAACAGCTCGCGAAACAGGATAATGAACACGGACCACACGGTCACCGCACCAAAATCCAAGAACAACAGCAAGGCCGAGAACACCAGCAACTTGTCGGCGATGGGGTCCAAGAACTTGCCGAAATCGGTGATCTCGTTGCGTGAGCGCGCCAGATAGCCGTCGACCTTATCGGTGCACGACAGGATCACATACAGAATGAAGGCAGCGGCGGCGAGCGGGCCGTCGAAGGTGCTCCAGTCCGTACCGGCAACGCCCCCGTGAGACAGGGCCGAGACGATCATGAACACCGGAATAAAGACGATGCGCACGCACGTCACGATGTTGGCGGGCGTCCAAACGCTCGTCAGTTCCTTATTGCTCTCGTTTGCCACGACGCTCTCCTACTCCACAACATGGCCGATAAGCTCATAGCAGAAGCTATCGGTAAACTCGACGGTCAAAATATCGCCCACGGACGCCTCGCTGGCGTCCAGATGCACCGCGCCATCGGAATCGGGCGCCTGGAACCAGGCATGACCGATCAGCTCGGCGCCGTCCTCGGTCTCCTCGATACCGTCGACGATTACCTGGGCGCGCTCGCCCACATGGGCCGCTGTGGCGGCAAAACCCAGCGACTCGGCCAGATCCATGGCCTCCTGGGCGCGCTCGAGCTTGACCTCCTCATCGACCTGGCCCTCCATATTGGCGGCCAGGCTGCCCTCCTCCCGCGAGTAGGCAAAGACGCTCGTATAGTCAAAGCCGACGGTGTCCATAAAGTCGATAAGATCACGGAACTCGTCGTCGGTCTCGGTCGGAAAGCCGACCATGGCCGTGGAGCGAATCACGATGCCGGGAATACGATCACGGAGATCGCGGAACAGTTCCTCGAGCTCCTGACGCGAACCGGAGCGACGCATGGCCTTGAGGATGCGCGCGTCGCAGTGCTGCACGGGGATATCGATATACGGCAATACCTCGGGCGTATCGCGAATCGTCTCGATAAGCTCGTCGGTCATGCCCTCGGGCTGCAGATAGAGCACACGAACCCAGACGTTGTGCGGGCGTACAGCCTCGGCGACGGCGCGCAGCAGCTGAGCCAGATTGCGCGGTGAAGCCTCGGCGGCGTCCTCATCGGCAAAGTCGGTGCCCCAAATGCCCGTGTCCTGGCCGATCAGCACGATCTCGCGCACACCGCCGGCAACCAGGTCGCGCACCTCGGAGATAATGCTTTCGGCATTGCGCGAATGATAGCGACCGCGAATGTAGGGAATCATGCAGAAGCTGCAAAAACGATTGCAGCCATCGGAGATCTTGACGTAGGCGACAGCGCCCTCGACGGTACGCTTGACCTGCGGGATATAGGCAGCGATTTCACGCTCCACACCAAGAACGCCATCGATGACAGAGACGATACCGTCTTCCTCATCGGCCTTCACAAATGCCGCGACCTCGGGCAGCTCGTCGGGCAGGTCGTCGCCGTAACGAGACGGCACGCAACCGCACATGACAATGGGGCAGGAGCGAACGCCGTCCTGCACCTCGTTAGCGAGCTCGAGCGTGGTCTCGATGCTCTCAGACGTCGCCGAGGTAAGAAACGAGCACGTATTGACAATGGCGATATCGGCATCCTGAGGATCGAATGCCTCCTCGTAGCCCGCAGCGGCCAGCAGCGAACGCATGCGGTCGGTATCGACCTCGTTCTTGGCGCAGCCAAGCGTGATATAGAGTACGGAACCCAACGGAGTATCCATGTTGGAGAGCGGTCCTTTCGAGTAAATTAGCGGTAGTTGGTAAACTGCAGCGGCTGGCCGTAGTCCTGGTCGCGCAGGAACTGAATCACCGTCTGTAAAGCGTCCTTAGAAGCCGAGGAAACGCGCAGCTTATCGGCCTCGATGGTCACCTTGACCTTAAGCTTTTGATCCTTGATGTCTTTATTGATCTTCTTTGCGGTCGCCTGGTCGATGCCCTCGACGATATGACCGAGCACGCGCACGGTACCGCCCGAAGCCGCCTGCGGGGCGTCCCAAGAGACAGCCTTGAGGTCGATACCGCGCTTGATGAGCTTGGAGCTCAAAACATCGATGATCTGCTTGGAGACAAAATCGGCCGGAGCGTTAATCGTAAAGAGCTTGTCGCCCTTCGAAAGCTCGATGGTGGCGCCGGAGTCTTTAAGGTCATAGCGCTGGGAAATCTCGCGGGCGGTCTGCTGGAAGGCGTTATCGACCTCCTGCATGTTAACCTCGGACACAACGTCGAAGCTGGAATCTTTAGCCATGGTTCTTCCTTTCGGTACGGGGAGCCTTAGTAGCTGTCGTACGAATAGTCATCTGAATCGTTCACTGTCTGGCCGTCGGATGCCGTGTCGGTGCCGACGGTAGACTGGACATCGGTGCCGTCGGCATTATCGGTACCGCCGGCATTATCGCCGTTCGCGGAGTCGGCGGTCTCCTTCTTGGGAACGGTAATGGTCACGCGCGCCACACCCGATGTCTTGGTGTCATAGCGAACCTTTTCACCATTCTTGGTGACCGTGACATCGGAGGGCTTGGACGTGGTGATCTCAATCGAGGACTCGGGCGTGTACTCCTGCTCAAAAGGACCGGTCGCTTGAGCGCCATAGACCGATTTACCGTCGACCTTGACCTCGATCCAGGCGGTCTTGCCCTTGGCAACAGAGACCTTGACCTTGGTGACCTCGTCCTCTTCCTTTTCCACCGTCGCCTTGGCGGCATCGGAACTGGCCGCATCCGTCGCCTCGTCGGCGTCTTCATCCTCGTCAGTGGGTTCGGTCTTCTTGGAAGATTTCTTAGTCGTCGTCTTGGTAGCCACGGGTGTCTCGGGCGTCGACTCGGGTGCAGCAGAGCCGCAACCACGCAGGAGTACCACGATGAGCAAAATCAACAGTAGCACCACGGCACCGATGCCGACGTAAATAATGCGCGGATCGATCGTGTTGTATTGAGAGGCGCGCCCAACGCCGCGTCCGCGATTGGAGCTACCACGACCATTACCCTGCGGTATGCGGCCGCGACCGCTATCGGGACGACCACGATAGCTACTCTGGCGCTGCGAACCCCGCTGGCCCGGACGCGGCGCAAGCTCGCCACGGCCCTGATAGCCGCGCTGACCAGAGCGAGGCGCCGAAGAGCGTTGCCCATAGGGCTGGGATTGCGAACGGAGGCGCGGCGTCACCTGCGTGGTATCGGCGTCGGAATAGCCATCGCGGGAACGCCCGGCGGATACTCCGCGATAGCTACGACCGGAGTATCCGCCGTCGCCGTAACCGGCGCGAGGATCGCGACTCAACCCACGAGCGGCGGGAAGCGCACGGTCATCTGGCAGGGGCGTACTGCGAAAACGATCTCGCTGAGAACGAATTTCCTCGCTGGAGCCCGTCTCGGTGATATAGCCCGCCTGCGGAGGGCGCTGGCCGTACCGTGTCGTACGACCACCCTGAACCATCAAAAAACGACCGTTATCGACCGAAGAACGCGAGTTAACGTAGCCGGCAGCATCCTGAAAACGACCGCCCTGCTGCGAGGTATCGCGTTCATATGCCATGAGGTCGTCAAAATAAGCGTTGACGACCTCGCGCGGGTTAAGCCCCAAAAAGCGAGCGTAGCTCGAAATCATGCCCTGCGCATAGCCACGCGGGGGCATCGATGCAAAGTTACCAGTCTCGAAAAACTCGATGATCTGCGGCCTGATTTTGATGGTGTTGGCGACCTGCTGGATGGAAAGGCCCATCCGGCGACGCTGCTCGAGCAGCATGTCACCAAAGCGTGCAGCCATCAGAATCCTCCAAACTCACGATCTTCACGTACCATCTCGGCGTCGACAGACTCCAGCGCGGCAAGCCCTTCGTCATCCAGCAGGACCTCGCGCGGCTTGGAACCGTCGGGCGGGCCGACGACGCCCTTTTCTTCCAGCATGTCCATAATACGCCCGGCGCGCGCATAGCCAACCTTGAGGCGGCGTTGCAGGCCAGATGTGGAGCCCAGCTGCGATTCCACCACAATATGGGCGGCCTCCCAGATAAGCGGGTCGTCATCCTGCGGCTCGGCAACGCCCGTGCGAACAATGCCGCCACCAGCCGTGGACATGGAAGCAGGCGCCACGGCAGACAGAATCTCCTCGTGGTAGTCGGGCTCGCTTTGCGACTTAACGAACTCGACGATCTCGTTAATCTCGTCATCCGAGACAAAACAGCCCTGGATACGGCGGGGCTTGCCCCAGTCGACCTTGGAGAACAGCATGTCGCCCAAACCGGTGAGCTTTTCGGCGCCCATCTGGTCGATAATGACGCGGGAATCGATGCCCGTGGCCACGTTAAAGGCGATACGATTGGTGATGTTGGCCTTAATGAGGCCCGTCACCACGTTGGAGCTGGGGCGCTGCGTAGCCACGATAAGGTGAATACCGGCGGCACGCCCCAGCTGGGCGATACGAACGATCGAGGCCTCGACATCCTTGCCGGCAACCATCATCAGGTCCGATAGCTCGTCGATGATAATGACCAGATAGGGCATCTTTTGCGGCGGGTTATCGTAGTGTTCGAACTCGCCGGCGGCCTGCTTTTCGTTATACGTCGAGATCTTGCGAACGTTGAGGCGCTCGAAGACCTTCAGGCGACGCTCCATCTCGGAAACAGCCCATTGCAAGGCACTCGCAGCCTGCTTGGGTTCGGTCACCACGGGCACATAGAGATGGGGCAGGCCGTTATAGCCGGCAAGCTCAACGCGCTTGGGATCGACCATGATCAAGCGAACGTCCTCGGGAAGCGCGCGCATGAGCAGGGTCGTGATGATGGAGTTGATCATGACCGACTTACCGGAACCGGTGGTACCGGCAATAAGCAGGTGGGGCATCTTGGCGAGGTCGGCGACAACCGGCGTACCCTCGGCATCGCGGCCGATGGCCAGCTCGAGCGGACCGCCCTTCACATAGGGAAGCACGTCGCCCAGGTTAACGTTCTGGCGCTTGCGATTGGGAATCTCGATACCCACAAGCGAGGTGCCGGGAATCGGCGCAAAGATACGCACCGACTGGGCGGCAAGCGAAAGCGCGATATCGTCCTCGAGGCTCGAAATCTTGCTCACGCGCTCGCCCTCGCCGGGCTGCAGCTTAAAGGTCGTCACCGTGGGACCGGCAATCCAGCCGACGACGCGAGCGCTACGGCCAAACTCCAACAAAGTGGACTGCAGCGACTCGGCAGTCTGCTCCAACTCCTTGTCAGAAGACGCGGCGGACGCCGACTGCGGGTTGGCGTGCAGGATTTCGAGCGGCGGGAGTTTGAGGCCATCCTCTTGCTCGCCCTCGACATCGGCAGCAGTGCCGTCAGCTCCCCCATCGCCGGCTGCAACAGGAGCAGCGGAAGCCGTAGGGGTGGAGGCGTCGGCAACCTTGGGGTGCTTCAGGAAATCGGGGATCTGCGGGGCAGCAGACACGGGGTTCACGGCAAACGGCGGCTCGGACTCGTCGACCTTGTCCGGGTCGTCTTCCATCGAAAGCTGTCCGGTGACCTGTCCTCGCCTGTCTTGGCGACGCGGCAGCAAAGTTGTCTTGGCGGTATCGAGCGGACACTCGTCATCCTCGTCATCGCCCGCGGTGAGTTCGATTTCGCTATCGGACCAAGACGGGTCGGGCTCACTCGTGTTGAGCTTAGGCGCGGACTTGCCATTCTTGGCATGGCGACGCGGCAGCAGCGTAGTCTTGGCGCGCTCGGCCTCCACAGCCTCGGACACGTCGACAAACGGGTCATCGTCCTCGTCGTCATCGTCCAGAACAGGGTCCGCATCATTGCCCATGACCGTGGTCACGGCCATATCGGAGCCCTTCTGACGAAGAATGCTCAGGTGCGGACGGGCGACGCCGGGAACCGACAGGGCCTCTTCGTCGCCCCACGGGCTCGCATTGACATCGGCACGACGACGCTCGGCGAAATTGGCAGCGCGATCGCGCGCAGAGCGCAAAACGCCGCCCACCGAAAAGCCGATGATGACAAAGCCAACGACGGCCAAACCCAACAGGACCACCATCGCGATAGGTTTACCCAGGGCATTCTGCAGCGCACTCGCAATAAACGCACCAATGTAGCCGCCCGAAGCGGACAGGTTTTGCGGCACAAACATGAGGTCGCACGAATCGCTCGTGCCCGGCACCATCAACGAAAGAATGGAGACGACGGCGATAAAGACAACGGCGCCACCCGCGACCGAGCGAATGTTGAGCGGCGAGTCCTCACCCAAAAAGAGCGTGGCGGCAAACAGCAAAATGACGATCGGCAGCACGTAGGCGCCCAGGCCAAAGCCAAGATGGTAGAAACCGGCAACCACTGCCGTCACGGGTGCCGTTGCCGGAGAAATCACGGCAATGAAAGACGCAATCGCCAAAACGGCAATAACCACGCCGGCGATATCGCGGTTGGCCGAAGGCTCGACCAGGGGCTCAACATCGTCGAACTCGGCCTCGTGGCCCTTATTGGCACGAAGATGGGAACCGGCACCCTTAGTAGATGCCGGTTGGTTGTTGGCTTTATTGCCTTTGGCGTTTTGTGCAGATCCGCGCGCCAAACTAAACCTCCATGACGACCGGGATGATCATCGGACGGGTGCGCGTACGGCTCCAAATGAAGTTGGAGAGCGAATCGCGCACGGCCTTGCGAATGGCATCGGAGCCGCTGCTCGTAAAGCTAAACTTGCCCTTCTCGATCGTCTTCATGATGGATGCGGAGGCATCCTCGGAGAACTGATCGTCGATGGCAAATGAAACGCCGCGGCCCGAGAACTCAATAGCCTCGATCTTCTTATGCTTGAGCGAAACGATGGCGACGGCTGTGACCATACCGTCATTGGCAAGCTTCTGACGATCGCGCAGGACGATGGGGTCGGTATCACCGATGCGCAGGCCGTCGACGTAGACGACGCCGGATTCGACGGGCGTGCCGCGCTTGACAATACCACCGCGCATCTCGAGCGTGTCACCGTTATCGAGGATAAAGATGTGATCATCCTTAATACCCATCTTACGGGCAAGCTGGGCATGGGCTCGCAGGTGCACGGCCTCGCCGTGAACCGGCATAAAGTAGGTGGGCTTGGCCATGGCCATCAGAAGCTTGAGCTCCTCCTGGCTGCCGTGACCCGAGACATGGACGAGGGCACGGTTCTTGTCCCACACGTCGCAGCCAAGCTTGGCCAGGCTGTTGACGACCTGCTGGACGGCCTTCTCGTTGCCGGGAACAGGCGTAGCGGACAGGATGACGGTATCGCCCTCGTGGATGGAGAGCGTCTTGTGCTCGCCGTTGGCCATACGGGACAGCGCCGACAGCGGCTCGCCCTGAGAGCCGGTGCACATGACGACAATCTTGTCGTCAGGCAGGTTATCGATATCGAAGGCATCGATGATATCGGCATCGTCGATGTTGAGGTAGCCCAGCTCGCGCGCCACGCGGGTGTTGGTGAGCATGGAACGTCCGGTCACGACGACCTTGCGGCCGCACTTGCGGGCGGCGTCGCAAATCTGCTGCAGGCGATGGATATGGCTCGAGAACGACGCGACGAACACGCGGCCCGGGGCATTCTTGATGGCGTGCAGCAAGTTGGGGCCGACTTCGGCCTCGGACTTGGTAAAGCCCGGAACCGTGGCGTTGGTGGAGTCGGAAAGCAACAGGTCGATGCCCTGTTTGGCAAAGCGACTGATGGCGGCATAATCGGGCGTGACGCCATCGATGGGCGTCTGGTCGAGCTTAAAGTCGCCCGTGTGCATAACGGTGCCCTGGTTGGTGCGAATGAATACGCCCAAAGCGCCCGGAATTGAGTGCGTCATAGAGAAGAAGTCGAGCGAAATGCCACCAAGATTAACATGGCTACCGCCCTTGACCTCGCGAAACTTTGGCGCGCGGATGCGGAACTCGGAAAGCTTGCCCTCGATGAAACCAAGCGTCAGCTTGCTCGAGAAGATGGGCACCTTGTTGTTGAGGTCCTGCAGCAGGTACGGAAGCGAACCGGTATGGTCCTCGTGGCCGTGGGTGACGATGATGCCGCGGAGCTTCTCCTCGTTCTCCAGAACATAGGTGTAGTCGGGAAGCACCAGGTCAATACCGGGCTGGGAATCGTCGGGGAACATAAGGCCGGCGTCGACGAGCACCATGTCGTCGCCGCACTCGAAGACCGTCATATTCTTGCCGATGCCGTCAAGGCCTCCGAGCGGAATGATCTTCAAGGGAGATGATTTTTTAGCTGCCATAGGTTCGTGCGGTTTCCTTTCTTCGAAACGGGTCTGGAACAACCGACGGGGCGCTTCTGGCAAACCGACCGCCGGGAACGTACAAACATGCATCACGGAGTCGATGCAGTAACCGCATTATGATACCCATTTGCCCACCAACAGACCACCCATGCATCAAAGCCCCATCCAAACCGGTCCATCCCGCCGGTCTGGGGCCATCGGGGGCCGGGGCGGGTTAAGTTTGCTGCTCTACAGTCCTGCGCAAGACGGAAAGCACATTAAGTGCTTTCCTTTGCGTGCGGAACTCGCGACAAACTTAACCCGCCCCGGCCCCCGATGGCCCCAGACCGGCCAAAAAGGGACAGGTTTATTTTGGTCGGTTTTATCTGGGGTAATGCCGCACATGCGATTATCTAAAGATCTGAATTCAGATAACTGAATAGACTATCTGACAAAATCGAAACCCGCACCCACCAGCCCTTTTGCTATTCCCGGCGGGGGCCACGGGTAAAGTTTATCGCGAGTTCCGCACGAGCCGGAGAGCACTTAATGTGCTCTCCGTGCGAGCAGGACTGTAGAGCAGGAAACTTTACCCGCGGACCCCGCCGGGAATAGCAAAAGGGCGACTCCGGACAGGGGTCGCCCTTGTTGAGCTGCTTATGTGTAGCTGTTACTCGGCGTCGTGGTGACGGCGGGGCTTGCGGCCTCCGTTGTCGCCGGGACGACGCGGACGGTCGCTGCGCTCGGAGCGCTCGCGACGCGGACGCTCACGGCGCTGGAAGTGCTCGCCATCGCCCTCGGGGGCACCCTCGGCACGAGCCGGGGCCTCGGGCTTATCCAGACGATCGAGCGAGATCTTGCCGCGATCATCGACCTCGATGACGACGACCTTAACCTCGTCGCCCACATTGAGGACATCCTCGACCTTCTCCACGCGACCCTTGGCAACGCGGGAGATGTGCAGCAGGCCGTCCTTACCGGGCAGCAGGTTGACAAAGGCGCCGAAGGGCTGGATGGAGACCACGCGACCGGTGTACTCCTCGCCCGGCTCGGGGACCTTGATGATGAGCTTAATGCGCTCGACAGCCTGGTCGACGGACTCGCCGGTGCCGCCGACAAAGACAGTGCCGTCCTCCTGGATGTCGACCAAAGCACCGGTCTCGTCTTGGATTCCGCGGATGACCTTGCCGCCGGAACCGATGACGTCGCGGATCTTGTCGGTCGGAACCTGGATGGAGACGATGCGCGGAGCGGTGCTGCGCGTGGTGTGGCGCGGCTCGGGGATCACATCGAGCATCTTCTGCAGGATGAAGGCGCGACCCTCCTTGGCCTGCTGCAGGGCGCGGGCCAGGATGTCGAAGGTAAGGCCGGTGGCCTTGTTGTCCATCTGCAGAGCAGTAATGCCCTCGGTGGTGCCGGTGACCTTAAAGTCCATATCGCCCAGGAAGTCCTCGAGACCCTGGATGTCGGACAGGACCACGGTCTTGCCCTCCTCCTGGATCAGGCCCATGGCGATACCGGAGACCGGGCGCTTAATGGGCACGCCGCCGTCCATGAGGGCGAGCGTGGAGCCGCAGGTCGAAGCCATCGAAGAGGAGCCGTTGGACTCCATGACCTCGGAGACCACGCGGATGGCGTAGGGGAACTCGTTCTCGTCGGGGAGCACCGGAAGCAGGGCGCGCTCGGCCAGGTTGCCGTGGCCGATCTCGCGGCGCTTGGGGCTACCCATGCGGCCGGTCTCGCCGGTGCAGAACGGCGGGAAGTTGTAGTGGTGCATGTAGCGCTTGCCCTCGGTGGGCTCGATGGTATCCAGACGCTGGCCCTCGTTGAGCATGCCGAGCGACAGGACAGAGAGCACCTGGGTCTGGCCGCGCTGGAACAGGCCGGAGCCATGAACGAGCGGCAGGTAGTTGTCCTTCACCATAATGGGGCGAATCTCATCGGCGGCACGGCCGTCGACGCGCTCACCGGTCTCGACGACCATGGTGCGCATGGCCTTCTTCTCGAGCTTCTTGAGTGCCACGGGGATCTCGCGCTCCCAAGCGGCCTGCTCCTCCTCGGTGAACTCGGCACGGATGGACTCCTTCAGAGCCTCGACCTTGCCGATACGGGAGAGCTTGTCGGCGTCGCGAAGGGCGGCTGCCATCTCGTCGTAGTGGGCGAAGATGCGCTCCTGGACCTCCTCGACGGGCTGGTCGAGCGGGTACTCCTTCTTGACGATAGCGCCGTTGACCTGCTCCCACTCGGCAACGAACTCGTCCTGAGCCCGGCAGAAGGCAGCGAGGGCCTCCTGGCCAAACTTCATGGCGGCGAGCATGTCATCCTCGGAGATCTCATCGGCGCCGGCCTCGACCATCGAGATGAAGTCGGCAGAGCCGCCCAGCTCCAGGTCCAGATCGGAGTTCTCGCGCTCCTCATAGGTGGGGTTGACGATAAACTCGCCGGTCTCCACGTTGCGGCCGATGCGCACGCACGCAAGAGGGCCCTCGAAGGGCACGCCGCCGAGTGTCATGGCCAGGGAGGCACCCATGACGTTGATGACGTCGAAGGGGTTGACCTGGTCGGCGACGAGCGAGGTGGCGACGATGTGCACCTCGTTGCGGAAGCCGTCCGGGAAGCTCGGGCGAATAGGACGGTCGATCATGCGGGCCGTGAGCGTGGCCTTCTCGCTGGGACGGCCCTCGCGCTTGAGGTAACCACCCGGAATACGGCCGGCAGCGTACATCTTCTCGTTGAAGTCGACGGTCAGCGGAAAGAAGTCGTAGTTCTTGCGCTCCTTGGAGACGACCACGGTGTCGAGCATCGTGGTGTCGCCCTGCTTGACCAGACAGGCGCCGGTGGCCTGCTTGGCAAGTTCGCCCGACTCAAAGGTGTAGGTCTTGCCGTACAGCTCAAAGGTCTTGGATACGAGTGTCATTGTTCTCCTTTACCCCGCAGGCCCCTTGCCTGCGGGCTTCTCATGTGACGCGGGCCCCCTGCCCCCGCCACGCTTCAGAGCGTGATTGTTCACGCCCTTACACAAAAAGAGCGCCCCGCTGCGCAGGACGCTCTTAGCATGTACAAATCCTTACTGGATGTTGTCGCGGATGCCCAGAGCCTTGATGAGCTCACGATACTCGACGACGTCGTTCTTCTTGATGTAGGAGAGAAGACGACGACGGCGACCGACGAGCATGAGCAGACCACGACGGGTGTGGAAGTCCTTCTGGTGGGACTTCATGTGCTCGGTCAGCTCCTTGATGCGCTCGGTCAGGATGGCGACCTGAACCTTGGGGTTGCCGGTGTCGACCGGGGTGTTACCGAACTGGGCAGTCAGCTCCGCCTTGCGCTCTTTGGAAACAGTCATTGTTTCACCTTTCGTTTCGCGTCGCCCGCGGGCGACTCTATTCGCCTCGGACTGGGAAGCCGCCGGTGGAGCGAGCATCCAAGGTCGAGGTACCAACAGGTCGGTATGTTACCACAAGCGGACCGCGTATGCTCATCATCACCGACCCAACATGAATTCCATCGCGCGAAGACGCTGATCGGTGTGCGTCGCAGCCCAAACATGCGAAAGCCCCAGCAAAAAGGCGGCAGTATGGGGATCGACCCTCTCGGCCATGAGCGCATCGAAGGTCATGGACATGAGGGCACGCAGCCATGCGACCTCGCCGGTCGACACCAGCTCGGCACCCGGAACGCTCGACGCGCACGACCCGCACATGAGCCCGCCCGCCTGGGGCGAAAAATACGACAGCATGGGGTCTCCGCACAGTACGCAGGCCGAAAAATCGGGTCGATAGCCAACGTGCGACAGCAGCTTAAAGACATATGCCGCCACAAGCAGATCCATATGTGCCGTATCGAGCCTGCTGCCCACCAGGGCAAGTGCTCGCTGCGTAATGGCAAAGGTAAACGGGTCCTCGGCGTCCTCGAACGAGCACACGCGCGCGACCTCGGCGATCGCGCTTGCGGCGCAGGTCGTCTCGTAATCGGGCGCGGCGCCGAGCGGCGCCTCCATAAGCTCGGCCTGGGAAACCACGTCGAGCGACCGTCCGTGCGCGAGCAGCATATCGACGGTACAGAACAGCTCGCAGCGCGCCGCCAGGCGCCCGCCGGGTTTGCGCGCGCCCTTTGCCACGGCACGGACCTGCCGACCCCGCTCATCAAGCATCGTCAAGATCAGATCGGTCTCCTTGAGCTTGGTCTTATCGAGGACGAGTACCTTTGTGCGATATGTCCGTGAGCCTGCCATGAGCGCCGCGCGCCCTTAGTCCTCGGCGTTGTAGCCAAAACGGCGAATCTGGGCCTCGTCGTCACGCCAGCCGGCCTTTACCTTCACATCCAGCTCCAAAAAGACCTGCGTGCCAAAGATGCGCTCAAGATCGCGACGGGCGTCGATGCCGATATGCTTGATCATCTCGCCGCCCTTACCGATGATGATGCCCTTTTGGCCCTCGCGCTCGACGTAAATGGTGGCATGCACGCGCAGCACCTTCTTGGTCTGCTCGAGCGCATCGCAGATTACGCCAACGGAGTGCGGAATCTCATCACGGGTGCGGCGCAAGACCTTCTCGCGCACAAACTCGGCAACGAGCGTCTCGTCGGAAGCGTCGGTACCCATGTCCTCGGGGAACCAACGCGGGCCCTCGGGCAAAAAGTGCGCAACGGTCTCGATGAAGGCATCGACGTTAAAGTTCTTGACCGACGACGTCACGATCTCATCGTCATATTCCATAAGCTCGTGGGCGGCCTTAAGCTGCTCCATGACCTGTGCGGGATCGGCCTCATCGGCCTTGGTGAGCACCAGGACCTTCTTGGAACGGGCGCATCTGACGCGCTCGGCAACCCAGGCGTCTCCCCTGCCGATCGGTTTGGTGGCATCAATCAAAAACGCGACGACATCGACATCGTTGAGCTCGAACAGCGCGCTCTTGTTGAGCTCGGACCCCAGGCCGTCCTTGGGCTTGTGGATACCCGGAGTATCGACAAAAACCAGCTGGTAGCCAGGGCGATTGACGACGGCGCGCATGCGACGGCGGGTCGTCTGGGCCACCGGCGAGGTGATGGCGACCTTTTTGCCATAGCAGGCGTTGAGCAGCGTGGACTTACCGGCGTTGGGGCGACCGACCAGGGCCACGAAGCCGCTGCGGAAACCGGGCTCAACGTCGCCAAAGCCCGCGAGGCTGTCGTCCTCGTCGCACAGGGCGTCGAGCTCCTCGTCACTCATGCCCTCAAACGGGTCGAACTCCTCGACCTCGCAAGCCTCAGTCGCTTCGGCATCCACAGCATCCAGGGGCTCGTCGTCCAGCGTTTCATCGATAGGCTGCATATTGTCGGACATGAAGATCCCTTTCTAAATAAAGCCGAGCGCGTGGGCAAATACCAACAAGCCCACAATCGCGGCGGTGATGGAAAGAACGTATACGGAGGCGGCGGCGATATCCTTTGCACGCTTTGCCAGCGGATGGAACTCCTGGGTCGCCAAATCGACAATCGCCTCCATGGCGGTGTTGCACAGCTCGCCGTGAATCACCAGGCCGCAGCAAATGATAATCGTAGCCCACTCGGCAATGTCGAGCCCCACGATGCAGCCGGCAATGACAGTGCACACACCCGCCACGAGCATGACCTTAATGTTGCGCTCGGTCTTGACGGCGGTAACGAAGCCCTCCATGGCGTAGGAGAACGACTTTAAAAAGGACGGATGGTCCTTGTTCGATCCGGGAATCATAGACGGCTCCTAGTCGTGGGCATGGTTGGTGATGGGGCCGACGTGAACCAGCTTGGGGTCCTCGCCGCGCTCGAGCGCCAAATCGCGCAGGATGGCGTCCTCGCGGGCCTCCATGACCTCGGCCTCGTCGTCCACGATATGATCGTAGCCCAGTAAATGCAACATGCCATGCACGAGCATCAGGCGGCACTCATCGGCAGGGCTATTACCAAAGCCGGGGGCCTGACGGGCAATGACCTGCGGGGCCAAGATGATATCGCCGAGCTCGAGCGTCTCGTCGGCTGGGATATCCTCGTCAAAGGCCGAGTCGCATTCAAACGAGAGGACATCGGTGGTACGGTCGATACCGCGCCACTCGTGGTTGAGCTCGCGCATCTCATCCTCATCGACATACGAAAGGGAAATCTCGACTTTTCGCTCAACGCCCTCGGCAGCCAGCACGACCTCGCAGATGTGCTCTACCTCCTGCGCGTCAAGCAGCGTATCGAGCTCGGCATCGTTGCTGATCAATACACTCAACGGGACTCCTTTCGGTCGCGCACGCGCTTCTCGCGCACGTCATCATAAGCATCATATGCCTCGACGATTCGCCCCACCAAGGCGTGACGCACAACGTCGGCACGCTCGAGGTGCGAAAACGCGACATCGTCGACACGACCCAAAATCTGCTCAACGTCGGCAAGACCGCCGCGACGACCTACCAAGTCACGCTGGCTCAGGTCACCGGTAATCACAAACTTGGAGTTAAAGCCCAAGCGCGTCAGGAACATCTTCATCTGCTCGGGCGTGGTATTTTGAGCCTCGTCGAGCACCACGAAGGCATCGCTCAGCGTACGACCGCGCATGTAGGCAAGCGGGGCGATCTCGATCACGCCACGCTCCATAAGCTCATCGGTGCGCTCGCGATCCATCATGTCAAAAAGGGCGTCGTAGAGCGGACGCATGTAGGGATCGATCTTTTCCTCGAGGGTACCGGGCAAAAAGCCCAAGTTCTCCCCCGCCTCGACAACCGGACGCGTCAAGATCAGACGGCCCACCTCGTGACGCTTGAGCGCGGCAACGGCAAGCGCCATGGCCAGATAGGTCTTACCGGTACCGGCAGGACCCAAGCCAAACGTGATGGTATGCGAGCGGATGGCATCCACATAGCGCTTTTGACCGAGCGTCTTGGGGCGAATGGCACGACCGCGATACGAAAGCAGCACATCATCGCGAAGCGACGTAGCCCCGTACTCACCGTCGCGTAAGACGGCCAGGCAGCGAGAGACATCGTCGACAGACAGCGTCCGTCCGGCGGCAGCCTCGCGAAAAGCATGCTCGAAAAAGCGCGCCACGAGCTCGACCTCGTCCGGGTCACCGCACACGGCGATACGGTCGCCACGGGCGACCACGTGGGCGCGAACCAAGCTCTCGAGCGCACGAAGGACGCCGTCGCCGGCACCAAAAACGCGCGAGGGATCAATTCCATCGGGAACGGTAAGTCTAATCTTCGAGGCTTCCATGAACCTCCCTGCGTGCATGGACCAAGCCGGAATCATCGACTCCGATGATAGCAACATCGAGCAGGCACGGGGCTGTGAGTCCGCAGGTATCGTCAAGACGGGCATGATGGAACGAACCGAGCGTCAGGTTGTCGCCATACTCGAGCACGGCACGCTCGACGGTGCCCACGCGACGGCGGGCGTCGGCAATGGCGAGTTCCTGCGCCGCGGCTCGCATACGACGGCTGCGCTCAGCCATAACCTCGGGCGGCACCTGGTCGGGCATATCGGCAGCAAGGGTACCGGGACGCTTGCTATAGCGGAAGACATGCATGCGCGAAAAGCCCACGCGACGGCACAACGCCAGCGACTCCTCAAATTCCTCGTCCGTCTCGCCGGGAAAACCGACGATGACGTCGCACGAAAGGGACGCCTGAGGCAAGTTGGCGCGAATCATACGCACCGTCTCCTCAAATGCCTCGGCGCTATAGGGACGGCCCATGCGATGCAGGGTCGCCGTGCAGCCAGACTGCACGGGCAGGTGCAAAAACGGGGCGATGCGCTGCGGATAGCGCGCCATGACCTTAAGCAGGGACTCGGAGATATCCATGGGCTCGACCGAGGAAATGCGCACATGCGGAATAGACGTACGCTCCATGATGGCCTCGAGCAGCTCATCGATCTCGACGTGTTCGTCGGTCGCACTCTTGCCATCGTAGGCGCCCAGGTTCACGCCCGTCAGCACCACCTCGGGCACGCCGGCCTCCTGAGCCTCACGAACTTGTTCGAGCACAGACTCGACCGGCACGGAGCGCTCGGGGCCGCGGGCCTTCCACACAATGCAATAGGTGCAACGATGGTTGCAGCCGTCCTGGATCTTCACACCCAGACGCGAGCGACCGAGCGCGTCGACCACATCGCCGCCGCTACAGGCGGCCACGCTATCGGACTCAACGCCCAGTACCTCGCAGACGCGTTCGGCGACATCGATCTTAGACGGCTCCGCGATCACGCGGTCCGAAAGCTCCAGAAGCTCCTCGGGGTGCAAATTGACAACGCACCCGGTCACGACCACATAGGGCTCTTTTGGATGAGCCAGCGCATGGCGGACGGCCTTACGGGTCTTGGCCTCGGCCTCGCCCGTAACGGCACAGGTGTTAATGACGATCAGCTCCGCATCCTGAGGCTCCACCATTGCAAAACCCAGGCGCATAAGATCGGCAGTGATACGGTCGGACTCAACCCGGTTGACACGGCAGCCGAGGTTGACAACAGAGATATGAGGTGCGAGCACGCGGGCTCCTTAATCGAGGATGTCGTCGAGAGCGCTCTTAATGCGATCGGTCACCGATTTCTTGCCGGAAGCGACATCGTCGCCCGACTCGGCGGCGAAAGTCTCGAGCAGCTCGCGCTGCTTGGCGGAAAGGTTCGTGGGGACGAGCACGCGCAGCTGAACGATCAAGCGTCCACGCGAGCCGCCACCGCCGATACGGGGCATACCGTAGTTGTTGACACTCACGGTGTCGCCGTACTGCGTACCGGCGGGGACGCACACCTTGACGACCTCGTCGGGCAAAATGCCCTCAACCTTAATCTCGCAGCCGAGCGCAGCCTGCGCAATCGAGATATCGCTCACGAGGTACAGGTCGTCGCCGTTGCGTTTAAAACGCTCGTGATCGGCGACGCGCACGTTGACGATCAGGTCGCCCGAGGGCTCACCACGAAGGCCTGCCTCGCCAAAGCCGCTCACGCGCAGCTGGCGACCGGTCGAGACGCCGGCAGGGATATCGATGTCGATCTTTTCGTGCGAAGGCGTGCGGCCCTGACCGTCGCAGGTCTCGCAGGGATGGTCGATGACCGTGCCCTCGCCATGGCAGTCGGGGCAGGGCGAAGAGGACTGAACCTGACCCAGGAACGAGCGCTGGACCGTCGTGACATAGCCCGTGCCGTGGCAACGGCTGCACTGCTTTTCGGCCGCACCCTCCGCCCTACCGGTGCCATTGCAATCATCACAGGGGGCAAGGCGGTCATAGCTGATCGTCTTTTTGCAACCGAGCGCCGCCTCCTCAAGGGTCACCGAAAGGGAGATGGCCATATCGCGGCCGCGACGACGCTCGCGGCGATTTCGGGCGCCACCGCCGGCACCGCCGCCAAAGAACGACGAAAAGAGGTCATCCATGCCCATGCCGCCAAAGATATCGTTAATGTCGACATAGCCGGAGCCACCGGGGCCGTCGGGCGAACCGTAGCGATCGTAGTTTGCACGCTTCTGCTCGTCGGAAAGAACGGAATATGCCTCGTTGAGCTCTTTGAACTTGGCCTCGGCATCGGGGTCGTCCGAAACGTCCGGGTGTACGATACGGGCCTTCTTTAGAAACGCGCGCTTAATCGTCCGCGCGTCGGCATCCTTGTCGACGCCAAGTACCTCGTAGTAATCCCTATTTTCCGACACGACCGAATCCTTCCGACTTTCATTATTGTCACAGTGCGTCCTATACCCAAGCTGGGCCGACCGCAAACAAAGGGTTTGATGTTATTGCATTGCGTAGGGCGAAAGCATGGCACGTTGCGAGCAGCTCGCAAACCAAACCGACACGAGAGCAAACATAAATCCGTTGGCAAAACCGTTGGCAAACTGCATCGCGCCGCGCTTCCACCACAGCAGGCTGCGGTGAAGCACGCCGTCCGAGAGCACCATGAACAAGCCCATGGCAAACGGAACAAAGCACATCATGGCAAAGGCCGAGAACACGCCCGAGATGGCCGACAGCACCAAAAAAGGCGCCACGATGCCCATCAGGTAAAAACCGGTACGAGCCTTGCCCTCCAGGCGTTCGGCCTCGACATGGGCGCGCCCGACCAAATCGCCGCCCGAGGCACCGTTGGTGCCGGCGTGACCCATGCCGTCAATATGGACCTCGTCGCCATCATGCGTGCCGGCAGGAAACTCAATCGTCTGCTCGGAGGTCACACGGGTCCGCCCGCTGCCACCGCAATCGGGGCAGGGGTCGGCGACGACCTTACCGGAACCGCCGCACTCGGGGCAGACCGACTGGAACGTGCCGGCACCAAACAGGAAGGACAGGTCGACGTCGATGTGGCCGCGACCGCCGCAGCTCGGACAGGTATGTGCATGCTCGGACGAGACAGAGCCCGAGCCTCCGCAATGACCACAGGTATCGAAGCGCGTATAGCGGACGGTCTTGCGGGCACCGCCCTTGGCCTCCTTGGCGTCGAGCCTAATATCGACGACCACGTTGGCGCCGTTCTCGGGATTATAGGCAGCCTGGCTGCGACGCTGCTGGCCCCAGGCGCCACCAAAGGGAAAGCCGCCCTCAAAGGGATTGCCATAGCCTGCGCTGCCGGCGTAGCCGCCGCCATAGGGCGAAGCAGAAGGAGCGCCGGCGAAGGGGTTGCCCGAGCGCATGGCATCATAGCGCGCACGCTTCTGCTCGTCCGAAAGCACGGCATAGGCCTCGGAAACCTCTTTAAACTTTTCCTCGGCATCCGGCTCTTTGTTGACGTCTGGATGGAGCTTGCGGGCCTTTTGCTGAAAGGCCTTCTGGATATCACGCGAGGTGGCGTCCTTGGAGACACCCAAGATCTCGTAGTAATCTTTTTCGTTCATCGTCGCCATGCGCGGCAACCTCCTGCTCACAGCAGCGTATATATTGCGGTAATTCTACCCGAGCGGCCTAAGCTAGACCCCAAAACAGCTCGAACAGCATATTTCCATCGAGCCAGCCCAAGTGGGTGGGCGCTAAACGGGCGCGGGCGCGACCCGCTACAACATCTTTTGAGGTGATGCGCCCCGCATGCCCCTCGACATTATCGGGTACCCAGGTGGCAAGGCCCAACTCGAGCGCACGGTCGCAGGACGCCGCCAGCTCGTCTGCAGGAATCACGCTTGCCGAGCGAACCAACAGGTCGGGCCCAATGCCACGCGTCATGCGGCAGGCAAGCATCAAATCCTCCGCCGCCGCCTCGCGCTGCGACAGATACTCGGCATCAAACGTCGTCGCGGCATCGTCGCGTTGTACCAGACGCACGCGATACGCATCGCCGCGAGCGGGCACGTCGGGATAAAGCCCGGCCAAGCGATCGAAATCCTCGGCGTCGAGCATACCGGCGGCAGAGCGACCCAGGCCCAGATAGCCCCGTCCGGTCCAATAGGCGATGTTATGCGAGCACTCATGTCCGTCGAGTGCATAGCTTGCCACCTCATACGGGTGATAGCCGGCCGCGCCCAGACGCTCGCGCGCCGCTTCCATGCACGCAGCCTGAAAATCCTCGTCGGGCTCGAGCGACTCGTCGTAACACGCCATGCGGTAGAGCGGCGTGCCTTGCTCGAGCGTGAGGGGGTACACCGACACATGTTGCGGCGCCGCCGTCAACACGCCATCGAGCGTGCGCTTCCAACTCGCTGCGGTCTGCCCGGGAAGGCCGCACATAAGGTCGCACGACACGTCGAGCCCAGCGTCCTTAACCGTCGTGATGGCAGCGAGCGCCCGATCGGCATCGTGAATGCGGCCGATGGCAGTGAGTTCGGTGTTATCGAGCGTTTGCACGCCCAGAGAGACGCGTGTGACACCAACCTTGGCAAGCGCAGCGGCAAGCTCGGCGGTCAGCGACTCAGGATTAGCCTCGCAGGTAAACTCAACGGGCTTGCACCACATGCAAATACGCCGGGCAAGCTCCACCAGACGCTCTCCCGCCAGCGACGGTGTGCCGCCGCCAACATAGACGGTGCGGACTTGCGCAAGCGCCCCGGTGTCTCCAAAGGCATCAAGGCGCGCATACAGCTGCTCAAAATAGGCATCGAGTGCAGCGCTCAGGTCGCACGGAGCAAAACTGCGTGAGTCAAAGTCGCAGTACCGACACTTTTGAGCGCAAAACGGCACATGCACGTACAGCGCGCTAACGGCCACCGTTAGGCCTCCAGCGGATGAGCGGGCACCGACTCGCCAGCGGCAAGCGCTGCCTCGCAGGCCACCACATCGCGCTCGATATCATCGACCAATGCCATGAACTCCTCATATGTGGAGCAACGCACCACCTGGGCGCGCCAGGCGGCGGCATGGGGCATGCCCTTTAGATACCAACTCGCGTACGTACGGGCACGCGACATAAGCGGCAGAAGCTCATGCGTCAGCGTGAGATGCTCGCGCAGGGCGTCCAGGCGCTCGACAGAGCTGCGCACCGGCACCGGTACGCCATTGAGCGCAAGGGCGCGAGCATCACCAAAGACCCAGGGATTACCGTAGATACCGCGTGCGATAAACACCGCGCTGGCACCCGAGTTGCGCAGATGCTCCGCGGCATCCTCGGCCGAGAACACGTCGCCCGAACCGATAACGGGAATTTCGACGGCATCGGCCACCTCATCGACGACCGACCAATCGGCCTGACCCGTATAGAGCTGCGTGGCACAGCGACCATGCACCGCCACAGCAGCGGCGCCCGCCCCCTCGAGCATCTGGGCAAACGTCGCGGCATTGCGATCTTCGGCGTAAAAGCCTTTGCGGATCTTAACGGTCACGGGCACGTGCGCTGCGCCCACCGCCGCCTCGACGATCTTTTCGGCCAGCTCGGGCGTGCGCATGAGCGCCGAGCCCTCCCCTTTGGTGACGACCTTGCGAGCCGGGCAGGCCATGTTGATATCGATCAGCGACAGGTGATCGCCCACACGTTCCTCGACGGCAGCGACGGCGCTCGCAAATTGATCGGGCTTGGAGCCAAAGAGCTGTACGCAGATCTGCCGCTCCTCGTCGGCCGGCAGCACCAGGCGCCACGTCTTATTGCTGGCATAGGCAAGGCCCGCCACGCTCACCATCTCGCTATAGGCAAGATTGGCGCCGCGGCGGCGGCACATGATGCGATAGGCGGGATCGGTCACGCCGGCCATGGGAGCCATAAGGAACGGCTGCTCGGCATAGGCACCCAGCAGCCGCGTACTGTATTCGGAAAGCGCCATGGAACTACTCGTCCACCTTGAGGATCGCCATAAAGGCCTCTTGCGGGACCTCGACCGAACCGATGGCCTTCATGCGCTTCTTGCCCTCTTTCTGCTTCTCGAGCAGCTTGCGCTTACGCGAGATATCGCCGCCATAGCACTTGGCCAAAACGTCCTTGCGGCGCGCCTTGACGGTCGAGCGGGCAATGATCTTGTTGCCGATGGCACCCTGAATGGGCACCTCGAACAGCTGGCGCGGAATTATTTCCTTAAGCTTGTCGCACAATCCGCGGGCCAGGCCATAGGCCTTGTCCTTGTGCACGATAAACGAAAGCGCGTCCACCTCGTCGCCCGAAAGCAGGATATCGAGCTTGACGAGCTCGGAGGGACGATACTCGTTGAACTCATAATCGAGCGACGCATAGCCCTTGGTGCGGCTCTTGAGCTGGTCAAAGAAGTCCAGGATGAGTTCGGCGAGCGGCATGTCGAAGCGCATCTCGACCGATTTGCTCGTGAGGTGGATCATGTCGGTCGTAATGCCGCGGTGCTCGATAGCGAGCTGCATGACGGCTCCCGTATACTCGGGCGGGCAGATAATCTTGGCCTTGAGGTAGGGCTCCTCAATGCGCTCGATGCGCGTAGCCTCGGGCAGGTCCTGCGGGCTGCGGACATCAATCATCTCGCCGTCGGTCTTGTAGACGTGGTAGTCCACCGAAGGGCTCGTGGCGATGAGGTCCAGGTTGAACTCGCGCTCCAGACGCTCCTTAACGACCTCCATATGCAGCAGGCCCAAGAAGCCAACGCGGAAGCCAAAGCCGAGCGCCACCGAGGTCTCGGGCTCCCACACCAACGACGGGTCGTTGACATGCAGCTTATCGAGAGCGTCACGCAGGTTCTCATAATCCTTGTTGTCGATCGGGAACAAGCCCGTATAGACCATGGGCTTGGCCTCACGGTAACCGGGAAGCGGCTCAGGGCAGGGATTCGACGCCCACGTGAGGGTATCGCCCACGCGAACGGCCTCAGGGTTCTTCAGGCCCGTGACCACGTAGCCCACCTCACCGACCGTCAGCGCGTCGACCGGAGTCTCGGCGGGACGCTTGACGCCCACGCCATCGACCAAAAAGTCGCCCTCGGCCTGCATCATGCGCAGGGTATCGCCCTTCTTGATGGAGCCGTCAAAGACGCGGACCGTGGCGACGACGCCGCGGTACTCGTCAAAATACGAATCCAGGATGAGCGCCTTGAGCGGCGCCGTCGCATCGCCCTTGGGCGGTGAGATCAAAAAGACGATGGACTCCAGCAGATCATGGATGCCCTCGCCGGTCTTGCCCGATACGCACACGGCATCGTCGGCAGGAATCGCCAGGTCATCCTCGATCTCGGTCTTAACCTCGTCGGGGTGTGCCGACGGCAGGTCAATCTTGTTGATAGCGGGCACGATATCTAGGTTGGCGTTCATGGCGAGCGTCGCGTTGGAGACGGTCTGCGCCTCGACGCCCTGCGTGGCGTCGACGACGAGCACCGCACCCTCGCAAGCGGCAAGCGAACGCGAGACCTCGTAGGTGAAGTCCACGTGGCCCGGCGTATCGATCAGGTTGAACTGATACGTCTCGCCATCGTCGGCGTCATAGGAAACGCGAACGGCATTGGACTTGATCGTGATGCCGCGCTCGCGCTCGATATCCATGGTGTCGAGCAGCTGCGATTCCATGTCGCGCTCGTCGACGGTATGGGTGAGCTCGAGGATGCGATCACTGATCGTGGACTTGCCATGGTCGATGTGCGCAACGATCGAGAAGTTGCGGATGTGGGAAATGTCAATTGAAGTATTCATGCGGACTATCTTACCCGAGCGGTACAAAAAATGGAGCCTGTTCCATAAAACAGGCTCCATTTATGCGCGTAATCTATGTGGTGTGAAATTTACAACTTAGGCGTTGATGCTGTTCACGAGCTTGGCAAGACCGGACTTGCGGTTGGAAGCCTGGTTCTTGTGGATAACATGCTTGGCGGCAGCCATGTCGAGGCGCTTGGTGACGGTCTTGAGGGCAGCCTGGGCCTTCTCGGCGTCGCCCTCGGCGACGGCGGACTGGACATGCTTGGTCAGCGTCTTGAGCTCGGACTTGACAGCCTTGTTACGCATGCGAGCTGCCTCATTGGTGCGGATACGCTTCTTCTGAGACTTGATGTTTGCCACTTCTGGAGTTCCTTTCGAGTTCCTTGCAAAAAATGTATGACACCTCTGAGACACGGTGAGGTCATGCAAGCGCCTACTATAGCACGCTCCCCCTCAAAGGGATAGAACGAATTTGTCAAATAGACAGGTATCATCACGATTTTCTCAAGATGTTCGTAATCCAGAGCAAAAGCGCGTTCTGAGAATCGGCCGAACCCTTAAGAGCGAGCTCAACATCGACCGCGCCCTCGAGCGCCGCGACGAGCTCCGCCATCGAAAAGCGGCGTGCCCAGGTCAGGTGATTCTTAACCTGCCAGGGTTGAAGCTTGAGCGTCGCGGCAAGCTCGCGACCCTGCCCACGCGCATCGAGCGCCTTGGCGACGATAAGCTCGCGAATGCGTCCGCACAGCAGCGTGTAGGTCCACACATAGCTCTTGGCGGGTAGCAGCCCAAAGAGCTCAAGCGAGCGGCGCATATCACGAGCCGAGACCGCGTTGAGAAAATCCCAGGGCTGAACTTCGGCCGTGCGCACGATCCAGCGTTCCACATCGGCAAGCTCAATTTGCGGCGCATCGACCATCTGGGCAAGCTTGGCCAAGTCGTTATCGAGCATTCGAGTGTTTTCACCCGAACGCGAGACGAGTTCCTCGGCGGCCGCCGTCGAGATCGACTTGCCGTGCTGCGTCGCCATCTGCTGCACGCGGCGCGGTAGCTCCCAGCGCTTGGTGCCGGAGCAATCGATCACGGCCTTCTTGTCGATCTTGGCGATCGCCTTATACAGGCGCGTGTTCTTGGCAAGCGAATCGGCGATGATGAGACAGACCGTTGTTGGGCTTGGACTCGCTAAATACTCGACAAGCGGCTCCGAGACCGCCTTGGCGAGCTTTGAGCAGCCGTCAAGGATTACCAAGCGAAACTCGCTGCCCATGGGAAAAGTGTTGAGCGATCCGATAATGGACTCGATATCGGGGTCCTTGGTCATGTCGCGCTCGTCGAGGTTGAACTCGACCATACCCGACTTTTCCAGACGTGCTTTCATACGCGAGACGGCGTGGTCGCGCTTGACTCCGTCGGTACCGACGATCAGATATGCCGGCAGCAGACCGGTTTCAGACATCGCGCTCCCCTCCCGCAGGCTCTCCTGTTCGTACCGTGCCATTCTATCCCACGGGTTGGTCCCGCGCCAACGGCAGCATCACGGTCGCTGACATCGCATGGCAAAACCGGCCGCAGTCGGCGAGACGGTAATGTCGCCTCTCTCGATAGTGCATGCAAACGCGCCGCCCGCATCGCTAACGGCATCGATGCAGGCATCGGATGGATGGCCGTAGCGGTTGCCCTCGCCCGCGCTCGCAATAGAGAGCTCGGGCTTAAGGGTTTCCAGCAGGTCTGTATCGACGGAATCTTTTGAGCCGTGATGCCCCAGCTTGAGCACATCGATATCACCCACCTCCTGTACAAACTCGCACTCCTGATCAAGCTCGGCATCACCGGTGAGGAGCATACGCAGGCTTTTGCCTTCCTGAGCATAGGAGAGCAGCAAGGCAAGCGAGTCCTCATTGCCCTCACCGTCAACCGTATCAAACGGCCACATCACACGAGCCCGAAATGCGCCGATATCGACTGTGTCTCCGCGAGCCACCTGCCGATACGTGACGCTTGGGCGATTCAGAACCTCAGCAGGCGCGCTACCCAGCGCATCCGCCGCAACCGCAATGGTTCCCACCGAAAACCGATCGAGTACGTCGGGAAGACCGCCCCAATGGTCTTCATCCCAATGCGTCACGAAGACGGCGTCGATATGGTGGACGTTATTGCGAACCAACGCCGACACCACGCGCGCGTCGAGCCCACAGTCGACGAGCGCCACGGCGCCACCCTGACGAACCAGAATCGCATCGGCCTGGCCAACATCAAGGACTGTCACCGAAGGCGGCGCACATCGATCCCAATAGACATACGGAACGCCCGCTGCAAGCATCAAACACAGCAGCCCCACTGCCATGGGCCGCGCGCTGGGGCGTGGCCACAAGACCAAGAGGACCACCAGCGAAAAAGGCACCACGTATACCAAGGGAGTATCGGGCGGCACGCTTACGGATGCGCCCGGAACGGCAGCAAAGAGCTGCTCAAAGAACAGGGCACAGCGAGCGATAGCCATGGGCACCACAAGCGCCCCGTGACGCAAGAGCGGCACAAGCGAGCAAGGCACCAGCACAACCGAAGATGCGAGCAGCACGCTTATCACCGGACCGATCACGGCATTTGCAAGCGGAGCAATGAGCGAAAACATCCCAAATGCGGGAATGGTTACGGGAAGTGTCGCGAGCTGCGAGCACAGCGTGACGGACAAAATACTGGCAACCCCCGATGGCACGCCCAGCTCGCCCAAGGCGTAGGTAGCGTAGGGGCAAAAACAAAGGATGGCAAAAACACTGGCGCACGATAGCTGAAAACCCATCTCGAACAATACTGTCGGCCGCAGCAACATAAAGATTGTCATGGTCAAAAATAGAGCCGAAAGGCCATGCCGACGACGTCCGGCGCCGTTGACGACAACCGTCACCGCCACCATACAGCACGCGCGCACGGCCGAGGGCGAAGCGCCCGTAAAGACGGCATAGGCAGCGAGGGCCAGCACCAACAGCCCTCTCTGCAGCCCACGAGAGAGGCGAGTCTTTTGCAGGGCGCTCTCAATCACAAACCCAACGATGGCAAGATGGCTGCCCGAGACGGCGATAAGATGTGCGGTGCCCGTTACCGAAAACAAATCGCCCGCCGGCTGAGCACGCAGCTCGGAGGAGCGTCCGCAGACAACACCGGCTATGAGCGAGCGCGCCGGATCGGTCTCGGGCGCGATAGCGGCAAGGACCTCGTTTCGCAGCCAAGGCAACGGCCCCGGAAAGCCCTCGTCAACCGATACCAACCGGATGACCTTAACTTTTCGAAGCTCGCCCCGAAGCACGCGTGAGCGCCCATACGCATCATTCTCAAAACGCGACATTCGACCGACAGCATGCACATGCGAACCGGCACCGAGCTCACGATCACACGACAGCCGTATCTCGCCCAAGCGCTTTTCGCCCGCATATGAATCACAGGTATAGGAGTACGTCCCGTCATTGATGGATGGGTCACCCTGTACAACAAACTCGAGACTGCTCGCAGCTCGATTATCCAGTGCCCCCGAAGCACGCAGCGCCCCTATCGCCCAACCCGCGGACACGACCGCTCCCGACAGGAGGCCGAGGGCCGCGGCATACAGCCATCGCCTCCACCGCACAAGACGCATACAAAACCGAGCCAATACGATGCACGCGGCAGCCGCAACGGGAATGGCCATAAGCAATGTGACGGGCGCTGCCCGCTCTCCCAGCAGCAAATCGGCTGCCACGTTAAGTACCAGGCCGCAGCTCGCACACAAGCCAGAACAAAGGGCCATCGTCCACGGCATCAGGGGCCGCGGCGGCATCACATGCTCGCACTCGGACACACTCATACGCAGATGCAATCTTTAATTTTGGCGAGCTTTTTCTCACCGATCCCCGATACGCGCATGAGGTCATCGACCGAGGCAAAGGCCCCGTTTTGAGTCCGCTCATCGATAATCGACTGGGCCGTAGAAGGCCCGATGCCCGAAAGCGTCTGCAGTTCCGCCGCACTTGCCGTATTGATATTCACAAGCCCCGACGAAGACCCCGCACCAGCAGTCATGGCAGCACCGCTTTCGACCCCGCCGACCGCCGCAGCCGCTTGTTGCTCCCCCACCATCGGAACATAGATCTTTTGACCATCTGTGATCTTGGACGCACGATTAAGCCCTGTCACATCCGCCTCAGCCGTAAGCCCTCCGGCGGCATCGATCGCTTGGGACACCCGCGCTCCGTCTTTGAGCCGGTACACGCCAGGCCTCGCAACGGCGCCATCAACATCGACGTACACCTCAGCAGCAGAAGAACTCTTGGCAGACGACTCATCGGCATCATCAGGTAACCCATCCCCGGCCCCGCGCACATCCGAGGCGCCCGCCTCATCACTACGCTCAAACGACACGCCGCTGGAGCGGCTACCAAAACTTGCCATCGCCAAGCCGCTCGCGGCGGCAATGACAATCAGAATCGCCACGACCATCGCCTTATGGCCGAGCAGCTTTTCTGCCCAGCGGTCCATCCGTTTAACCCGTTCGTGTTGCTCGCGTTGCGCCATAGCAAACACCTCCCAACACCATCGTGTCAGGAAACGAGCGCCGTAGCCTCCGCACGCCCACACCGGTTATCGAAGTCAAACCAAAAGCTGACCAAAACCTTGCAGGATAGTGTCCATTTATTCAGATACAAGTCGACAAATGAACCGTTTATCGCCTAATGCCCAGGTAGATTAAGACCGACGATGCAAATGCACCGCCGGTCTATACACAACATTATTCGTGATCTTGGTAAATCTCACGTGGAGCAAGCTGAGGATGTTTACGTTTTAAGGTCTTAGGGGCCTTGTACGTGTTGCTCTCGAAGTCGATGTACTCGGTCTGTTTGAGCAAGCGCTCAATCATCTCCTCGTGATCGAACAGCTCCCACGCCTCATGCACGGCATCGAGTTTTGCGTGCGTCTCGGGGCGGCGCGGCATAAAGAGCGTGCAGCAATCGGGAGCAGCCTCGGTCGAGATATCGAAGGTACCGATTTCCTCGGCACGCGCGATGATCTCCTGCTTGTCCGAACCGATCAGCGGGCGGAACACGGGGATCTTGACGGCCTCGTTGACGGCCATAATGTTCTCGAGCGTCTGGGAGGCAACCTGACCGAGCGATTCACCGGTCACGATAGCCTTGGCGCCCTCGATATGCGCAATGCGCTCGGCAACCGAATACATAATGCGGCGATACATGATCACGCGCAGGTTGCTGGGGCAGGTGACGGAAATCTCACGCTGGCAATCGCCAAACGGCACCACGTACAGGCGGCCAATCTGGACGCCCGGCGCAAGCGCACGGATAATGTCCTGCACCAAATACTCGCTCGTATCGGGTGTCTGCGGACGACCGGAGAAATGTACCGGCACGCACACCGCGCCGCGACGCGCGAGCATCCAGGTCGCCACCGGAGAATCGATGCCCGACGACAGGAGCGTCACAACCTTGCCGGCGGAACCCACCGGCAGACCGCCCACGCCGCGCTCGGAGCGCGCATACACGTAAACGCTACCCTGGACCACCAGTACGTGCACCATCGCGTCGGGGTCGTGCATCTGGACCTTTTTATCGGGGAAGGCCTCGCACAGTACCTCGCCAACCTGACGATTGATATCAATCGAGGTGAGCTCGTAGTCGGTGTTAGAGCGTTTGGCATGCACCTTAAACGAATCAAAAGGACCAAACTCGCGCAGCGCCTTCACGGCGGCGGCGCAGTACTCCTGCGGGTCGCGGTTGGTGTGATATGCCAGGGACACGCGGGCAACGCCGGGGACGGTGCGAATGACACGCGCCGCCTCGTCGGCCTGATGCTCGTTAAAGGTCACGAGGATATAACCGGAAATTCGAGACACGGCATTCACGGAAAAGGCGGCCAAGGCCGCCTTGATGTTATCCATGAGGATATGCTCAAAATGTGCGCGGTTCTTGCCCTTCAGTCCAACCTCGTGATAGTGGACCAGGCAGACGCGAGCTGCCATTTAGGCTTCAGCAACCTTGTGGCCGAGCGCCTTCTTGTAACGAGCCTCGTCGTAGGAGATATCGCCGTCGACAATCTCGTCCATAGCCATCGAGATGGTATCGGCGCCGGAGAGGCCAATGGTAATGTCATCGACATCCTGAACGGCAAGCACGCGGTTGTGCTGGCCGCGCAGCATGCTGTTAATGTCGCAGGCGCGCTTGGAGGCAAGCGAGGCGAGCAGGAAGCGGTTGTGATCGGTCTTCTCCAGAAGATCGTCAATACAAGGCTTTACAACGGACACGGACCTCAGATCCTTTCATGCATATCGAGAACGCGAACGAGCTCATCGGTCGCGCGGTCGAGATCGTCATTCACCACGACGTCGTCGTAGCGGTCGGCAAGGGCAAGTTCATCGGCGGCGTTTGCCATGCGCAGCTCGATCGTCTCGGGCGTCTCGGTACCGCGACCGACCAGGCGATCGCGTAACACCTCAAGCGAAGGCGGCTTGATAAAGATCAACACGGCCTCGGGGAAACGCTCCTTGACCTGCAGGGCACCCTGGACGTCAATCTCCAAGATCAGAGACGAGCCAGAGGCGAGCTTGGATGCGACCTCGCTCACCAACGTGCCGTAGCAGTTACCGTGGACCTCGGCCCACTCAACAAACTCACCGTTTGCCACGCGGCGGTCGAACTCCTCGCGCGTCAGGAAAAAGTAGTTGACGCCGTCGACCTCACCTTTACGTGGCGCTCGCGTGGTAGCCGAAACCGTCAGGCCCAGGTTCGAGCGGCGCTCGCGCACACGAGTGACGAGCGTGCCCTTGCCTGCACCTGACGGTCCAGAAATCACAAAGAGCTTTGAATCCTGAGCGCTCACTTATTTGGTCAGCTGCTCGAGGAGCTGCTCGCGCTGACGGACGCCGAGGCCCTGGACGCGACGGGTAGCGGAGATGCCGAGCTCCTCCATGATCTTGGCGGCCTTGGCCTTGCCATAACCGGGCAGAGACTCGATGAGGGTGGAAACCTTCATGCGGGAAGCGATGGGGTCATCGGAGTTGAGCACGGACTCGAGAGACTTCTCGCCCTTCTTGATCTGCTCGCGAAGCTCAGCGCGGGCGTGACGTGCGGCGGCAGCCTTCTCAAGAGCCTGCTTACGCTGCTCGTCGGTAAGCTGAGGGAGTGCCATTCGAACCTCCAAATAGTTGGGTTATATCTGATGCAATAATTGGCATTTTAGCACGTCAAACGCACTAAATGCCCAATCGACGGCTCCATAGGTTAGACGATACCTGCGAAAAGTGCAATATACGGAGGTCAAAGTTGAGCCCCTGACCTGCGATTCCACACAAAGGATGGGAAAGTTTTCGCAGGCACAAGGGCTAATTTGTGCTAATAAGACCCAAAAGTGGTGACTTGAGGGAATCTTTTACGCGACGTTTTCGACCAGCTCGGCGACGATGGCGTCAAAGGCCGCAACCGGATCGTCGGAGCCGGTAATAGGACGGCCCACCACGATGTGGCTCGCACCGCGCTCGATAGCCTGGGAAGGTGTCGCCACACGGGATTGATCGCCCAGGGCGGCACCCACCGGACGCACACCCGGAGTCACGATCAGCGCGGCGGGGCCGAGCAGCTCACGCATGTCGTGAGCCTCCATAGGCGAGCACACGATACCGTCGATGCCGTTGGCCTGAGCGAGCTTTGCCAGGCGAGCGGCCTCCTCGGCCACGGGCGACTCGACGCCGATCTCCGCCAGCGCGTCCTGATTCATGCTCGTAAGTACGGTGATGGCGACGAGCTTGGCGCGGTCCTCGCGCGCCTCCTCGGCACCCTCGCGGCAGGCAGCGAGCATGGCGCCCGAACCCAAGCCGTGGACCGAGAGCAGGTCGGCACCGGCAAGCGAGGCCGAGCGAGCGGCACCGCGCACCTGATGCGGAATGTCATGGAACTTGAGGTCGAGGAAGACCTTAAAGCCCAAATCCTTGAACGTCTTGACGATCTCGGGACCCTCGGCGTAATAGAGCGTCATGCCCACCTTGAGCCAGGCGGCATGGCCCGAAAGCTCGTGGGCGAGCTCGAGTGCGCGCTCACGGTCGCAGTCGAGGGCGACGATAACACGGTCGCGGGCATCGGTCTCTAGCATTCGAACGCACCTACCAGCTCGTTGATGTCCTTTACGCCCTGGGACTCCGCCCAGGCCTCGAGCTCGTGCGCGATCTTAAGCGAAGCACACGGGTCGACGAAGTTGGCCATGCCGACCGACACGCAGGTGGCGCCGGCCAGGATAAACTCGGCCGCATCCTCGCCGGTCATGACACCGCCGACACCGTTGATGGGGATATCGACGGCCTGGGCGACCTCCCAGACCATGCGCACGGCGATGTGGTGGCACAGCGGGCCCGAAAGGCCGCCCTTGGGCTTGGCCACACGGGACTTGCGGGTGTGCACGTCAATGGCCATGCCCTGGATGGAGTTGATGACCGAAAGGCCGTCGGCGCCGGCAGCCTCGAGGGCGCGGGCGATCTCGGCGACGTTGACCGGAGCCATCTTAACGAACAGCGGCTTATCGGTCACCTTGCGGCAGGCAGCCATAACGGAAGAGGCGCCCTCGGGCGTGGAGCCCATGGCGGCACCGCCGGCGGCAATGTTGGGGCAGCTCACGTTGATCTCATAGCCGGCAGCCCAGGGGCACAGCTCGACATACATCTCGAGCGCGCGCACGAACTCATCAACGGAGTGACCGGCAACTTGGCAGATGACCTGGCAACCGTCCTTGGAGAGCTGCTCGAGCCACGGACCGGACTCGCGGGCGAAAGCGGCCACACCGGGGTTCTGCAGGCCCACGGAATTGATCATGCCGCCGGGGATCTCGGCCATGCGGGGTGCGGGATTGCCGGGCCAGGGCTCGGCAGCGCAACCCTTGGTGGTGATGGCACCCAGCTGGGAGACATCAAAGAAGTTCTGGAACTGCCAACCGTAGCCAAAGGTACCGGCTGCGGTGTTGATGGGGTTCTGCATCTTGACACCGCCGAAATCGACGGACATGTTCACGGTACCCACTAGAAGACCACCACCTTGGAAGCATCAAACACGGGGCCGCACATGCAGGCGCCCTTCATACCGTCGACCGTCTCGACATTGCAGGTGTTGCAGGCACCAAAGCCGCAGCTCATCATGCGCTCGAGCGACACCTCGCAGTACGCGCCGGCCTCGGCGGCAGCGGCGGCGACTTTCTTCATCATAACGGCGGGACCACAGCTGGCGACGTAGTCGTAACCGCCCTTGCCGAGCAGCTCAGCGGCAGGATCGGTGCATAAGCCGTGCGTACCCAACGAGCCGTCGTCGGTGCACACGTTGACCGTGGCTCCCAGCGCGCGGAACTCATCGACGCCCACGACCTTGGACGCGGTGCCAAAACCCAGGCACACGTCAACGGCCACGCCCTGCTCGGCAAGCATGCCAGCGAGGCACAGCACGGGCGGAACACCGATGCCGCCCGCCACGAGCAGCGCCTTCCTGGTGCCCTCGGGTACCAGCCAGCCGCGGCCGCCAGGGCCCAACAGGTTGGACTTGGAGCCGGGGCCCATCTGCGACAGACGACGGGTGTCGTCGCCCACGACGGCGTACCACAGCTCGACGGTACCGGCCTCGGCGTCAGAGCGATAGAAGCTCAAGGGCACGCGAAGCAGCGAAGAGGCATCGCCGGGCACGGCGATGTTCACAAACTGACCGGGCTTGAGCGCACTTGCAAGCTTGGGGGCCGAAATAACGAGCGAGAAGATGCCGTCGGCGATCTCCTGGTTCGAGACGACCTCGAAGTCGTGCACGCGTGCAGTGGAAGGTGTGGGCATAGACGCTCCAATCCCCCATGCAGTTGCATGGACCAAACGAACAGAAAGCGCGGCACCGCAAGGGCACCGCGCGCAAAAGCGATAAGGCTATGCTAGCAGATGCAGCCGTCGGCAAGCGTCTGTTTACCGCCGACAAACACATCGGTGGCACGACCGGTGAGCGTGCGGCCGGCAAAACCGGAGTTCTCGGCGCGCGACTCGTAACCGTCCTCGCCGACCGTCCAGGTGACAGACGCGTCGAAGACGGTCAGGTCGGCAACAGAGCCCGCCTTGACCTGAACCTGGTCGAGGCCCAGGATCTCACGCGGCTTAATAGCCATGAGCTCGACCATGCGGCCCATACCCATCTTGCCCGTGTTGACCAGCTCGGTGAGCACGAGCGACAGCGAGGTCTCGAGGCCGATCATGCCAAAGGGCGCGAGCTCGAACTCACGGGCTTTCTCCCACGGCGTGTGGGGAGCGTGATCGGTGACGATGACGTCGACGGTGCCGTCGATGACACCCTGGCGGATGGCCTCGGCATCCTCGTCGGTACGCAGCGGCGGGTTAACCTTGAGCGAGGTGTTGTAGGTCTCGTCCAGGTCGTTCTCGGTCAGGAACATGTGATGCGGGGTGGCCTCGCAGGTAACCTGAACGCCAGCGGCCTTGCCGGCACGCACGAGCTCCAGGCCATGGGCGGTGGAGATGTGCTGGATGTGCAGCTTGGCACCGGTCAGTTTTGCGATCTCGATGTCGCGGGCGATCTGGAGCTCCTCGCCGGCAGCCGGCCAGCCCTCGAGGGCCAGACGAGTCGAAACCTTGCCCTCGTTGATCTGGCCGTGGCCGACCAGGTCCTCGTCCTGGCAATGGCTCATGAAGACCTTGCCGAACATCTTGCCGTAATCCATGCAGCGACGGAGCATGCCTGCACCCTGCACGCCGCGACCGTCGTCGGTGAAGGCGACGGCGCCGTGGGCGACCATATCGCCCATCTCGGACATAGCCTCGCCCTTAAGACCGCGGGTCATGGCGCCAGAAGGATAGACGCGGCAGTGGCCGACCTCGGCAGCGCGGGACTTGATGAACTCAACAACGGTACCGTTATCGGTAACGGGGTCGGTGTTGGGCATGGCGCACACGCCAGTGAAGCCGCCCTTGGCAGCTGCGCGGGTGCCGCTCTCGATGTCCTCTTTGACCTCGTAGCCGGGCTCGCGCAGGTGGACGTGCATGTCCACCAGGCCAGGGACAAGGTACTTACCGGAAAGGTCGCGGACCTCGGCTCCCTCGGCGGCGAGGTTCTCGCCGACCTCGGCGATCTTGTCGCCGTCGATCAGGACGTCAACGACACCGTCAAGCTCGACGGACGGATCGACGACGTGGGCATTCTTAAGAAGCAAGGCCATTATCGGCACCTCCAAGCAGCAGATACAGGATAGCCATACGCACGCAGATACCGGCGTAGACCTGCTCCAGGATGACGGAGCGTTGCGGGTGGTCGGCCATATAGGAGTCGAACTCGACGCCGCGGTTGATGGGGCCCGGGTGGCAAATGATCGCGTCGGGCTTCATGAGCTTCTCACGGTCCTTGGTCAGGCCGAAAAGCTTGTGGTACTCGCGAATGGTCGGGAACGGGGCACCCTCGAGGCGCTCCTGCTGTACGCGCAGCATGTAGACGACGTCCAGCTCGGGCAGGACGGAATCGAGGTCGCTCGTCACGTGGTCGCAGCCCAGAACCTCGGGCGCCGGCGGCAGCAGCGTGCCGGGGGCGACGGCGTAGGTCTCGCAGCCCATGATCTTCAACGCGGGGATCAGCGAGCCGCAAACGCGGGAGTGGGCGATGTCGCCGACGACGGCGACTTTCAGACCGTGGAAGTCACCCTTGTGCTCCCAGATGGTGTACAGGTCGAGCAGAGCCTGCGTGGGGTGGTTGTGCTTACCGTCACCGGCGCAGATAACACTCGCAGGCGAATTCTGCGTGACGATGTAGGGGGCACCGGCATGTTTGTCGCGCACGACGATGCAGTCGATCTTGTAGGCGTTGAGCGTCTCGACGGTATCGACGAGGCTCTCGCCCTTGACCGTGGAGGTCGAGGAGCCGCCAAAGTTGAGGCTGTCGGCCGAAAGACGCTTCTCGGCGAGCTCGAAGGAGCTGCGGGTACGCGTCGAGGGCTCGTTGAACATATTGACGATGGTCTTGCCCTTGAGCGTGGGGACCTTCTTGATGGCACGCTCGTTGACCTCGGAGAACGCCTTGGCGGTCTCGAGGATGAGCTTGATGTCCTCTTCGGAGTACTCGGTAATGTCGATCAGGTGCTTATGATTGAACGCCACGGTACTACTCACCTCCCAGCGGCGCGGAGCCCACGTGGGAACCCGGCGCGACGTCGTTGATCTCGACAGCGGTACGGCCGTCGACTTCCTTCATATATAGGTGCACGTTCTCCTCGTGCGACGAGGGAACGTTCTTGCCGACAAAGTCCGGCGAGATAGGGAGCTCACGGTGACCGCGGTCAACGAGAACTGCCAGCTCGATGCGGCTCGGACGGCCCAGGTCCATAACGGCGTCCAGAGCGGCGCGGATGGTGCGGCCCGTGTACAGGATGTCGTCCACCAAAACGACGCGCTTGCCGTCGACGCTGAAGGGAATGTTGGTAGCGTGGATCGCGGGAGCGAAGTTAGTCGCATAGTCATCGCGATAGAAGCTGATGTCCAGACTGCCGAGCGGAACGTCAACACCCTCGATCTCCTTGATCGCCTCGGCGAGCTTCTTTGCCAGAAGGTCGCCGCGCGTGACGATGCCGACCAGAGCGAGGTCTTCACAGCCCTCGTTGCGCTCGAGAATCTCGTGCGCGATGCGGGTCATCGCTCGGTTGACGGCGGTCTCGTCCATGATGACCGCCTTGGGGGAAGTCGTGCCCATCGATCTCCTTCCTCACATGTCTTGACTGCTGATACAGTCAAAAAAATAGATGCCCGACCGCTCAAAGCGGACCAGACACCCACAGGAAGGACTGCTCTATGGCAGCAATATAAATCCATGTGGGTATCTCGTACCCCTTTAATGGTCAAGGGATAGTGTAGCCAACCCCGAGCTTAATTGCGAGCATTAATATGAAGCAATCCGCAAACGGACTCAACGCTCCATAAACCTATATATATTTGCGGGACAAGCTTGAAAACGTCGATGCGAGCTGGCATAATCCCCTCTGCTACACGCAAATCGGATCTACGTCCAGGGCCGTAGCGTGGGCACTATCGCCATAAGAGAAATATCTCTGTGTAGATTACGCACAGGGAGCTGCTTCTGTGCTATAGTTCAGGCTTGTTTGTTAACGCGACATGTTCGTTTGTCGCCCAAGGAGGGTCAGTTATGTCCAAAGTTTGCGAAGTTTGCGGTAAGCACCCCGTTGCCGGTCGCTCCATCAGCCACTCTCACCGCGTCACCAACCGTAAGTTCCGCCCCAACATCCAGCGTGTCTACGTCGTCGTCGATGGTCACCGTCGCAAGATGAACGTTTGCTCCACCTGCCTTAAGTCTGGCAAGGTTGCGCGCTCCTAAATAAGGTCTTACCAACAAGTACCTCGGACTCTCCGGGTCAAAGACCTCGCGTTCACATAGAACTTACCAAAGGCGTCCTCTCTTGTGGAGGGCGCCTTTTTGCACTCATTGGGGACAGACTTACATGGGTGTTTTCGCTCATTGGGGACAGACTTACATGGGTGTTTTCACTCATTGGGGACAGACATGATGCATGTCTGCGGCGCCCCGACTAGCTCCGGCCCCTGCCTCACGCAGCTTCCTTCCAGCCCGCGGTGGCCTTGGTCACACTTGTAGCGCCGATACCGGTGATACGGGCAATTTGCTTGACCGTGAGATGTGCCTGCCGGAGCCTCAGCAGGCAGGCATCGCGTTCGGGGCGTGGCAGGGCCTTAAGCAGCGTAGGATCTATGCTCGGCAGGACTTCGCGCGCAACGGAAAGGGCCTCCTCATCGGGGATCCGACGGCGTGGAAGAACCTCCACCGACCAGATGCGCCCGGCAGCTTCCTTGAGATGTTCGCAATAGCAACGGGAGCCTCCGACAATATCGAGCATAGGGGCCGCGTCACAAATGTCAAAGGGATCGTAGCCCAGCTGATATGCCTTGAAGCTTGACCATCGGTACGCCTCGAGTGAGTCGAGCGCACCTTTCACAGGATTGAGATGGATATAATCGAGCAGCTGCACCGCCATAACAGGTCCAGAACAGCGAAATGGCAAAACGATGTCTGTCCCAAATGAATGAAAGCACTCATATAAGTCTGTCCCCAATGAGCGGGCCGATGCCAGGCTGATATTTTAATTAAAACGCTTCAGTAGATTGAAGCGTTTTAGTGTGCCTTTTACGGGAATCTTACCGTTCGCCGAATAATTTCTTGCTATCATGCAACACGTAGGGTAAATCTCCGATCGCAAGGAGACACAAATGGTGAAAAAGTCACCGGAAAACACTACTCCCGCAATTGTGGACAACGTAGAGGCGCTTGAGGCTAAGCTCGCTCAGATGCGAGAGGCCCAGGCGCTTTTTGCTACGTACACGCAGGAGCAGGTCGACAAGATCTTCTACGAGGCCGCCATGGCCGCCAACAAGGCTCGTATCCCGCTGGCGAAGATGGCCATCGAGGAGACCGGTCGCGGCGTTCTTGAGGACAAGGTCATCAAGAACCACTACGCCGCAGAGTACATCTACAACGCTTACAAGAACACCAAGACCTGTGGTGTCATTGAGCGCGACGAGGCCTACGGCATCACCAAGATCGCTGAGCCCATCGGCATCGTGGGCGCCGTCATCCCGACGACCAACCCCACCTCCACCGCGATCTTCAAGACGCTGATCAGCCTGAAGACCCGCAACGCCATCATCATCTCCCCGCACCCGGCTGCCGCCAAGTGCACCATCGCCGCCGCCAAGCTCGTGCTTGACGCCGCCGTCAAGGCCGGCGCCCCCGAGGGCATCATCGGCTGGGTCGATGTCCCCTCCATCGAGCTGACCAACATGGTCATGCGCGATGTCGACATCATCCTCGCCACAGGTGGCCCGGGCATGGTCAAGGCCGCCTACTCCTCGGGCAAGCCCGCCCTGGGCGTTGGCGCCGGTAACACCCCGGTCGTCATCGACGACACCGCCGACGTGCTGCTCGCCGTCAACTCCATCATCCACTCCAAGACCTTCGACAACGGCATGATCTGCGCTTCCGAGCAGTCCGTGACCGTCATCGACACCATCTATGACCAGGTTAAGGCCGAATTCCAGAAGCGCGGCTGCTACTTCGTCAAGCAGGGTGCCGAGATGGAGGCCCTGCGCGGCGCCATGTTCAAGAACGGCGCTCTCGATCACCGCATCCCCGGCATGGCTGCCGCCAAGATCGCCGAACTCGCCGGTATCGAGGTTCCCGCCAAGACCAAGATCCTGATCGCCGAGGTCACCTCCACCGACCCCGCCAAGGAGGAGTTCTCCCACGAGAAGCTCTCCCCTGTCCTGGCCATGTATCACGCCAAGGACTTCCAGGAGGCCGTCGACAAGGCCGAGCACCTGGTACTCGCCGGTGGCCCGGGCCACACCGCCTCTCTGTACGTGCATCCCGCCCAGGCCGATAAGATCAGCCTGTTCGAGCATGTCATGAAGGCCTGCCGTATCGTCATCAACACCCCGTCCTCGCACGGCGGCATCGGTGACCTGTACAACTTTGGCATGAAGCCGTCTCTGACCCTGGGCTGCGGCTCCTGGGGCGGCAACTCCGTCTCCGAGAACGTTGGGGTGAAGCACTTGATCAACGTTAAGACTGTGGCCGAGCGCCGTGAAAACATGCTGTGGTTCCGCGCTCCCGAGAAGGTCTACTTCAAGAAGGGTTCCACGCCCGTCGCTCTCGACGAGCTGGGCAGCGTCATGGGCAAGAAGCGCGCCTTTATCGTCACCGACCAGTTCCTCTTCAAGAATGGCAACACCCGCGCCATCGAGGCCAAGCTCGACGAGATGGGCATCGCCCACGACTGCTTCTACGACGTCGAGCCCGATCCGTCGCTGCAGTGCGCACGTCGCGGCGCCAAGCAGATGGCTCTCTTTGAGCCGGACGTCATCATCGCCGTCGGCGGCGGCTCCGCTATGGACGCCGGCAAGATCATGTGGATGATGTACGAGCACCCCGAGTGCAAGTTTGAGGACATGGCCATGGACTTCATGGACATCCGCAAGCGTATCTTCACCTTCCCCGAGATGGGCAAGAAGGCCTACTTCGTCGCCGTCCCGACCTCTTCGGGCACCGGTTCCGAGTGCACGCCGTTCGCCATCATCACCGACAAGGAGACCGGCATCAAGTGGCCGCTCGCCGACTACGCGCTGCTCCCCAACATGGCTATCGTTGACGCCGACAACTGCATGACCGCCCCGCGCGGCCTGACCGCCGCCTCCGGCATCGACGTCATGACCCACGCCATCGAGTCCTATGTCTCCATCATGGCCTCCGACTACACCAAGGGCCTCTCCGAGCGCGCTGCCAAGCTCGTCTTCGAGAACCTGCCCTCCAGCTTCGAAAACGGCGCCAAGGACCCGCATGCCCGCGAGGAGATGCACAACGCCTCCTGCATGGCCGGTATGGCCTTCGCCAACGCCTTCCTGGGCCTCAACCACTCCATGGCCCACAAGCTCGGTGCCTTCCATCACCTGCCCCACGGCATCGCCAACGCCATCATCCTGACTCGCGTCATGCGCTACAACGCCGCCGAGGCTCCCGTCAAGATGGGCACGTTCTCCCAGTATCCTTACCCCAACGCGCTGCACAACTACGCCGAGATGGCCAAGTACTGCGGCATCGAGGGCAAGGACGACAAGGAGGTCTTCGAGAACTTCATCACGAAGCTCGAGGAGCTCAAGGACTTCATCGGTGTCAAGAAGACCATCGCCGACTACGGTGTTGACGAGCAGTACTTCCTCGACACCCTCGACGAGATGACCGAGCAGGCATTCAACGACCAGTGCACCGGCGCTAACCCGCGCTACCCGCTCATGAGCGAGATCAAGGAGCTCTACCTGGACGCCTACTATGGCCGCGAGCCCCAGGACTACGCCGTCTGCTAGTTTTTAGCACGGTTATTTCGGCGGGGGTGAACGGGCGCACGCACGCCCCCGCCGCTGCTTCTATCGCATCGTTGAAAGGATGCAATCATGCTGCTCCCCGAATCCAAGACCGAGCTCGTCCGTCGCGGCAACAAAGTCGTTTACGACCTGGGCGACAAGATCGTCAAGGTCTTTAACGAGACCAAGCCCGTCTCCGACGTGTTCAACGAGGCTTTGAATCTTGCCCGCATCAATGAGTGCGGCATCCGCAGCCCCAAGGCTCTCGAGGTTTCTCAGCTCGAGAACGCCAACGGCTGGGCGCTCGTGACCGAGAAGGTTCCGGGCACCACCCTTGCCGAGAAGATGGCTGCCGAGCCCCAGCGCTTTGGTGAGTACCTCGAGATGTTCGTCGACCTCCAGATCGAGATCCACGGCTACACCTCCCCGCTGCTCAACCGTCAGCGCGACAAGTTCGCCCGCATGATCGACAGCCTCGATCAGCTCAATGCCACCACGCGCTACAACCTTCAGGAGCGTCTGGACGGCATGACCAAGGAGTTCAAGGTCTGCCACGGCGACTTCAACCCCTCCAACGTCATCGTTGGCGACGACGGCCAGCTGTACGTCTGCGACTGGGCACACGCCACCCAGGGCTCCCCTGCTGCCGACGTTGCCACCACCTACCTGCTCTTTGCCCTCAACAGCAAGGACCAGGCCGAGGCCTACCTGGAGCTCTACTGCGATCGCGCCGACATGCCCATGCAGGTCGTGCGTCAGTGGACGAGCATCGTCGCCGCTTCCGAGCTCGCTCGTAAGCGCAACGTGAACGATGAGTTCCTTAAGAACTGGATCGACGTCGTCGATTATCAGTAATATCTGAGCGATTTATTTCGCATCGGAGGCACAAAGGAAAACCCCACAGCTCGCATGGGCTGCGGGGTTTTCCTTTTAGCAACAAATGTCCCTTAGACGCAAAAGCGGCCCTGCATCTCTACCTCGAGAGACGCAGGGCCGCTTAACAAGTGCACTAAACGCAGCGGGCTCGATTAACGACGGGCTGCTTTCACAAGCTCAGCGACCTTGGCGACAATCTCATCGATCGCCACATCCTCGCGCTCGCCCGTGGCACGATCCTTGAGCTCGACGGTGCCGTTCTTAAGGCCGCGCTTGCCGAGCACCACCTGATAAGGGAAGCCCATAAGGTCGTTGTCGGCAAACTTAAAGCCGGGACGCTCGTCACGGTCGTCAACGACAACCTCGATACCCTCGGCGCACAGACCCTCGACGATTTGCTCGCAAACAGAAGCGCACTCCTCCTTCTTGGGGTCGAGCGGAATCACCGCAACCTCGTACGGGGCAACAGAGACCGGCCAAACGATACCGTGCTCGTCGTTGTGCTGCTCCACGACGGCAGCGAGCGAGCGGGACACGCCCACGCCGTAGCAACCCATGATAAGCGGCTTCTCCTTGCCGTCCTCGTCCATAAAGGTGGCACCCATGGCCTCGGAGTACTTGGTGCCCAGCTGGAAGACCTGGGAAACCTCGATGCCGCGAGCAGCGGAGAGCGGCTTGCCGCAGTGCGGGCAAGGGTCGCCGGCAACGACGGTAACCAGGTCGGCCCACTCGTCGACGGTAAAGTCGCGCTCGGGGCAGGCACCGGTAAAGTGATAGTCGACTTCGTTGGCACCGCAGGCCCACTGCTTGGACTCGCGCAGGCTCTCGTCGCAGACCAGACGAATGCCCTCGGGCAGGTTAACCGGTCCGATAAAGCCCTTATGCAGACCGTAGGTCTGGAGCTCCTCGTCGGTCATCATGCGATAGCCCTTGCCAAAGACATGCTCGGCCTTGCAGTCGTTGAGCTCATGATCGCCCGGAACGATGGCCACAACCGGCTTGCCCTCGGCGTCGATGAGAGCCAGCGACTTGCGCGTACCGTTCTCGGGGAAGCCGAAGAACTTGGCGACGGCCTCGATGGTGCCCATACCCGGAGTCTCGACCTTGGTGAGTGTGCCGTCGCCGGGGCCCTCGGTCACAACGACCTTGGTGCTTGCCGCCTCGTCATCGGCAGCAAAGCCACAATCGTCGCAGTAGACCAGCGAAGCCTCGCCGGCCTCTGCCAGCGCCATGAACTCGACGGAGGTATCGCCACCGATCTCGCCGGAATCGGCGACGACGGGCAGGGCCTTGATGTAGCAGCGCTCGCAGATATTGGCGTACGCCTGCTTCATCTTGTCGTACTCCTCCTGCAGGCTCTCCTGCGTGGCAGAAAAGCTGTAGGCGTCTTTCATGATGAACTCGCGACCGCGCATCAGGCCAAAGCGGGGACGGAACTCGTCGCGGAACTTGTCCTGGATGTGATAGAGATTCACCGGCAGTTGCTTGTATGAACGCAGCTCGTTGCGCACCAGGGCAGTCACGGTCTCCTCGTGCGTGGGGCCGAGCACGAACTCGCGGCCGTGGCGGTCATCAAAGCGCACGAGCTCCTTGCCATAGGCATCGATACGGCCGGACTCGCGCCACAGCTCGGCATCGACCATGATGGGCATCATGAGCTCCTGGGCGCCGGCGGCGTCCATCTCGTCGCGCACGATGTTCTCAATCTTGCGAATCGAGCGCCACGCGAGCGGCAGATAGGAATAGAGACCGGCGGCCTCCTTGCGGATCATACCGGCACGGAGCAGCAGGCGATGGCTCGCAAGCTCAGCGTCGGCCGGATCCTCTTTGAGCGTCGGAGCATACAGCTTAGACATATACATTGCTCGGGTCATTTATTTCTCCTCAATAAGCTTGTCGACCTCGGCCATAAGCGCGTCGACAATTTGGTCCTCCGCTACTTTACCAATGATCTGGCCGTGCGAAAAGAGCAGGCCCTGACCACGTCCGCAAGCAACGCCCAGGTCGGCATCAGAAGCCTCACCGGGGCCATTGACGGCACATCCCATGACGGCAATCGAAAGCGGCGCGGCATAGTTCTTAAGCCGCTCGGTTACTTCCTCGGCGATTGCGATCAGGTTAACCTGACAGCGGGCGCACGTGGGGCACGAGACAATCTCGGGGCCGCGGCGACGCAGGCCCAGCGACTGCAAAATTCCCCAGGCGACCGGCGGCTCCTCAACCGGATCGGCCGTGAGCGAAACGCGCATGGTGTCACCGATTCCCTCGGACAGCAGGATTCCAAGGCCCACCGAGCTCTTGATGGTGCCCTGCAGCTTGGTACCCGCCTCGGTTACACCCAGGTGAAGCGGAACGTGGGGAATCTCACGCGACAGGGCACGATAGGTGTCGAGCGTCGTTTGCACGCTATGGGCCTTGGCCGAAAGCACAATGTTCGTAAAGCCGCGGTCTTCAAAATGCTTGACGAAACGTTCGCTCGACATCACGAGCTTTTCGGGCTGCGTGAGGTCGTCGCGCTCAGCGATATCCTGCTCAAGCGAACCAGCATTGACGCCGATACGAATCGCACAGCCCGCGGCACCCGCAGCATCGATTACCGCGTCAACCTTGGCCCAATCGCCGATATTGCCGGGATTGATGCGCAGCTTGGCAGCACCGGCCTCAACGGCACCAATGGCGAGCTTATGGTTAAAGTGGATATCGGCAACGATCGGCACCGGAGACTCGGCACAGATGGTGCGGAAACCCTCAAGTGCGGCCTCGGTGGGCACGCTCACGCGCACGATATCGCAGCCAGCCTGCGCCAACGCGCACACTTGCGCAAGCGTTGCCTGGGCATCAGCGGTATCGGTGCAGGTCATGGATTGGACCACCACCGGCGCGCCTCCACCGATCTGCACGCCGCCCACATGCACGGGGCGCGTCAACTCGCGAGGCAAAGGATGGGATAAAGACAATCCAAACACTCCCCTACAGAATAAATCGAAGGATGTCGGAACGAAGCATATAGACAAACAGCAGCGCAAAGAGCGCGATGCCCACATAGCTCACAATCGTCTGGACCTTGAGCGGAAGCTCGCGGCCCGCAATCTTTTGAATGATCTCGATGACCAACTTGCCGCCATCGAGTGGCGGGATGGGCAGCAGGTTCATAAAGCCAAGCGAGAACGAAATGAGGGCGGCAAACGAAAGGAACGTGGCAGGGCCGGCAGCAGCAGCTTGCGAGGACATAACGCTAATACCCACGATCGAAGAGGACTGATCGAGAATCTCCATCGTATGCTGCGGCTGGAGCAGGCGCATCACGCCCTCCGCTGTCTGCACGACATAGGAGAACGACAGGCGAGCCGACGTGATGGGGTCTAAACGAACCACCTGCGTAGAGACATACACACCTAGGCGTTCGTCCTCTTTGAGCGCAACCGTGGTCGAATGCTTCTTGCCGTCACGCTCGTACTCAATGGCGATATCGTCCTTACCGGCAGCCTTGCCAATGGCATCGTAAACGTCCATCCAGGTAGAGCACGATACTCCATCGACCGAAAGAATCGCGTCGCCATCCTCGATTCCCGCCGCGGAGGCAATCGAGCCTTCATCAACCTGGCCGATCACATTGGTGTCCACCGGCACCGTGACACCCGCGATGGAATAGATGCTCATAAGGAGCAAAAAGCCCGTCAGGATATTGACGATAATGCCCGCAAGCAGCATAAAGGCACGCTTGACAAAGCCCTGACCCAAATAGGTGTGCGAGCGCTCGCGTGCAAGGAATTCGGCCTCGCCGCACGGCAGTTCCCATACATCGCCCTCGGCAGTCGCGTGCTCGCGATCGAACCGACGGCCGTCAAAGGTGGTATAACCCGCCGTGTCACGCGGCAGGGTCTGGTACTTGGTGGGATAGTAACCAGGCGAAGGCTTTTCCCCTTCTTCATACCAAGGAGCTATGGAGCCCCAACCCAGCAGCAAAGCACAGGCCTCGAGCACATCCTCCTCGGACAGCTCAAGCTCGACGGCAAGATCGGCCACCGTCACACGGCCGTGGCGATAGATGGCGGCAAGCACGCGATCGGCATACGAAACATCGGTCGGATCCATGCCACAGATGGCAGCATACCCACCCAGCAACAGCGGGGTCACGCCAAACTTGGTGCCGATCCGACGAGACGTATGGTGGATATCAAAGCGACACGGCAGGCCCAAAAAGAACTCAGTCACCCGGACGCCGCAGGCACGCGCCGCCAAAAAGTGGCCGCCCTCGTGCAAAAACACGAGGACGGAAAGCATCAGCAGGCCCCAAAAGACCGATGAGAGAACGCTCAGAACAGTTTCCATAAAACGAAAAAGCAATCCTTATGGGTTAAAAACGGGTTGCGGCGAGCACTTGCGCGGCCTTTTCACGCGCCCACGCATCGATACCGCGAAGCTGTTCAAACGAATCGACCGTCTGCGCATCATGCGCATCCATACAGGATTCCACAATGCGATCGATATCGGTAAAACTGCAGCCATCATGCAAGAAGGCATCGACGGCGACCTCGTTGGCGGCATTGAGCACGCACGGCATGGTGCCGCCCGTCTTGCCCGCACGCTCGGCCAGCGCCAGGCAGCGGAACGTATCCATGTTGGCCGCATCAAAGGTAAGCTGACCCAACTCGCGGAAATCGATGCGCGGAGCCGGAGTATCCCAGCGCTCGGGATACGAGAAGGCAAACTGGATGGGAATGCGCATGTCAGATGCCCCGAGATGCGCCATCACGGAGCCGTCGGCAAACTCGACCATCGAATGAATCTTTGACTGGCGCTGAACGACCACGTTGATAAAGTCGAGGTCGCAACCGAACAGGTGCATCGCCTCGATACGCTCCAGGCCCTTGTTCATGAGGGTAGCGGAGTCAATCGTGATCTTGGCACCCATAGCCCACGTAGGGTGCGCCAGGGCATCGGCGCGCGTCACACGGTCGAGTTCCTCGCGCGAACGGCCAAAGAACGGACCGCCCGAGCAGGTAAGCCAAATACAATGGGCCTCGTGCGGATTCTCACCCAGATAGCACTGGTAAATTGCAGAGTGCTCGGAATCGACCGGGATAAGCTGACCGGGCTGAGCCAACGGCATCAGCAGGTCACCGCCAACAACGAGCGACTCCTTATTGGCAAGGGCAAGGCGCTTATTCGAGATCAAGGCAGCATGGCTTGCCTCGAGACCAGCGGCGCCCACAATAGCGACAAGCACGCAGTCAACATCGTCGCGACGCGCGAGCTCGCAAACCGCTTGCGCACCAACGCCGAGCTCCGTTCCCTCGGGCAACTCCTGCAGCACGGCGTCATCGCCATGAGCGACATCGGCCACGGCAACCGCCGGAACCGAGAACTCGCGGGCAGCTGCAACGAGCTCGGAGGTGCTGGAATTAACGGAAAGCGCCGTCACCTGCAGACGATCGGCATGCTGACGGCAAACATCGAGCGCCTGAGTGCCGATAGAGCCCGTACAGCCCAGGATGGCAACACGAAGGCGTCCATCGGAGCCATACGTCGTCTGGAAGGACATTACAGCACGCCTCCGATCATCAGCATCAGCTGCGCGGTGATGCAGCCGAAGATAAGCGAATCGCTACGATCGAGCATGCCGCCGTGGCCCGGGATAAGGTTACCGGAATCCTTGACGCCCACACCGCGCTTGATGCGCGACTCGATAAGGTCGCCGATAACGCCCAGGATGGACACAACCACGCCACAAAGCAGCGCATAGGGCAAGCTCAGCTTATAGAGATGCGTCACCCACAAAATGAGCCAGATGAGAACCGAGCCCAAGATGCCACCAACAAAGCCCTCCCAGCTCTTGTTGGGAGAGATCTTGGGGACCATCTTGTGTTTACCGATACGACTGCCCACGATGTAGGCAAACGAATCGGAGACCCAAAGGGACGCGCAAACACCCACTGAAAGCAGGGCGCCGGCAAAACCGGGCACGGCATCGCGCAGCAGCACAATAGCCGACAGCATAAAGCCTGTGTAGATGGGACCCATGAGCGTCACGGCCACATCAGAGATGCGGGTACGCGGCGACCAAACATACCAAATGCCCACCGCGAGCATCAGTGCAAAAAGCAGGGCGTTCAGCAAAAGCGAATCGCCAAGCGCCGATAACGGAAAGAGCACGGCGGCAATAATGCCCAGGTGCTCGTTGGCGACCTTGCCATCGAGCCTCGTCATACGGAAAAACTCAAAGCAGCAAAGCCCGCTCATGACAGAGACAAAAATGGCGGTGGGCACGATACCCAAAACCAGGCACAGGATAAAGACGACGGCGTAGACGATACCGGCGGCGGCACGGGTAATAAAGCCCGCAAGCCACGAACCGGTGCCGCTCTTCGCTGCAGGCGCTCCCGCAGCGGCAGCTTTGCGCGCAGGCGTCTTGGGAGCAGATGCCTTGGGACGATCGGACACGATTAAGCCTCCTCGGTCTTGCTCAGTCCACCAAACCTACGGTCACGGCCCTGAAAGGCCAAAATGGCGTCGACAAGGCCCCAACGATCAAAGTCAGGCCAATAGGTATCGGTGACATAGAACTCGGAATAAGCCACCTGCCACAGCAGATAGTTCGAAAGGCGTAGCTCGCCGGAGGTGCGAATGACCAGCTCGGGATCGGGAAGACCGGCGGTGTACAGGTGCGAAGCAACCATATCATCGTCGATAGCAGCAGGATCGATCTTGCCGGAGGCGGCATCGAGCGCAAGCTGACGGGCAGCACGCGTAATCTCGGCACGAGCGCCGTAGTTGACGGCAAGCGCCAGCGTCATACCGGTGTGATCGGCGCACTCGGCGAGACCGCATTCAAAAACGTCGCGGGTCTTCTTGGGCAGCGCGGAAATATCACCCAAAAAGACAACACGCACGTTTTCGCGCTTCAGAAGCGGCAGCTCATCGATAAACGTCTTGGCAAACAGATGCATCAAGACGTTAACCTCATGCTGCGGGCGGTTCCAGTTTTCGGTTGAAAACGCATAGGCGGAAAGCACGTCGACGCCCAGACGCACGCAGGCGGTAATGATCTCGCGAAGGGAGACGATACCCGCCTTGTGGCCCTCGGTACGGGCAAGACCTCGCGCCGTAGCCCAGCGACCGTTACCGTCCATGATGCACGAGATATGGCGCGGAATGTTATTGAGGTCAAGGTCGGAAAAACCGACGCCCGTAGGGGCGTCGGCAAAGTACTCGACCAGTTTGTTCTCGTCGTATTGCACCTTAGATCTCCATGACCTCGGCTTCTTTTTCCTTCAGAAGCTCCTCGACCTTGGCGACATACTCGTCGGTATGCTTCTGCACCTTGGCCTGCTCACGGCGGACATCGTCCTCGGTGAGCTCCTCATCGCGCTCGAGCTTGTTGTTAAAGTCGCGACGGATGTTACGGATAGACACCTTGGCCTGCTCGGCGTACTCGCGGCACTCCTTGACGAGCTCGCGACGGCGCTCCTCGGTGGGAGCCGGGAACGGAAGACGAACAACGGTGCCATCGGAGTTGGGGGTAATACCCAGATCGGAAGCGCCGATGGCCTTGACGATGGCGTTGATAAGCGCCTTATCCCACGGCTCGATGAGCAGCATGTGGGCCTCGGGGGTCTTTACGGCGGCAACCTGCGTAACCGGCGTGGGAACACCGTAATAATCGACGGTGATGTCGGACAGAATGTTAGCGTTGGCTCGGCCGGTACGGACCTTGGAGAAGTTATGCTTGAGGGACTCGAGCGACTTGTCCATGTGGGCGGTGATGTTCTCTGCCATGCTTAATCCTCCTGATAGACGAGCGTGCCGACGGGCTCACCCGAAAGCGCGCGCTTTACGTTGTCCTCGCCATCGATGTTGAGGACCAAAATGGGCATACGGTTATCCTGGCACAGGGCCGTAGCCGTGGAATCCATAACCTGCAGGCCGCGGACGAGCACCTCGTGATAGGTGATCTTGTCAAAGCGGACGGCATCGGCGCGCTTGACGGGATCCTTGTCGTAGATACCGTCGACCTTGGTGGCCTTAATCAGAATCTCCGCACCGATCTCGCAGGCGCGAAGGGCCGCGGCGGTGTCAGTCGTAAAGTACGGATTGCCCGAGCCGGCTGCGAAGATAACGACATTGCCCTTGGACAGGTGGTTGATGGCGCGACGACGAATATAGGGCTCGCAAATCTCGTTCATCTGGATGGCACTCATAACGCGGCAGGGAACATCGTTATGCTCGAAGGCATCCTGCAGGGCGAGCGCGTTCATAACGGTTGCAAGCATGCCCATGTAATCGGCCTGAGCACGCTCCATACCGCCGGCAGCTCCAGCCATGCCGCGGAAAATATTGCCGCCGCCGACAACGATGCCGACCTCATGGCCAACGGCGAGCAGCTCCTTGACCTGCTTGGCTAGATGGTCGGTAACCTTGGGGTCGATGCCATAGTGGCCATCGCCCATCAGTGCTTCGCCGGAAAGCTTCAGAAGCACGCGTTTATATCGGATGTCGGACAAAGCGATCCTCCTTTAATTAGACTCTCAATATGATATCAAAGGCTCTGCTTAGAGCCATGAAAAAGCAGGCTGTGAGTAAAACCCACAGCCTGCTCATTACCAGCTACAAGAGCTTATTTACTCGCCACGGACCAGACGGTCGAAGGCAACGACGGTAATGGTATCGCCGAGCTCCTTGGAGACCTGCTCAGCGTACTTCTTGATGGTGAGGGAGCTGTCCTTGATGAACTCCTGCTCGGTGAGCACGGACTGCTTGTAGAACTTCTCCAGGCGGCCAACAGCCATCTTCTCCTGGATGGCCTCGGGCTTGCCGGACTCGGCAGCCTGAGCCATGTAGATCTGCTTCTCATGCTCGACGGTCTCGGCCGGAACCTGATCGCGGGTAGCGCAGATCGGAGCGACGGCGGCAACCTGAAGGGCAACGTCGTGGGCAAAGGTCTTGAAGGACTCAGCCTGAGCGGTCTCAGCCTTCTCGAAAGCAAACTCGACGAGGACGCCGATCTTACCACCCATGTGGATGTAAGAAGCGAGAGCGCCGTTCTCGGCCTTGCGGGCGGCGAAGCGGGAGATCTTCATGTTCTCGCCCATGATGTGAATCATCTCGGTGAGCTCGGAGGAAACGGTCTCCTCGCCCATCGGCTTCTCGAGCAGAGCGTCGACATCGGCCGGCTCGGTGGTGGCGACAACCTCGGCGACCTTGGAAGCAAAGCCGGTGAACTTGGCGTTGGAGCCGACGAAGTCGGTCTCGCAGGAGAGCTCGAGCAGAGCGCCGGTCTTGCCATCCTCGGAGACGAACGCGGCGACAGCGCCCTCGTTGGTCTCGCGGCCAGCCTTCTTGGCAGCCTTAGCGAGGCCGTTCTTACGCAGAACGTCAACAGCGGCGTCCATGTCACCGTCAGCCTCGACGAGAGCCTTCTTGCACTCCATCATCGGGGAGTCGGTCATCTCGCGGAGCTGCTTGACCATAGCGGCGGTAATCTGGGCCATTGTGGTTCCTTTCAAAGAGATGAAAAAGACTTAATTAGGACTGATTTACTCGGCCTTGGGCTCAGCGGCCATCTCGGCCTCGGAGACCTGCTCCTTGCCGGAGCCGGCGAGGCAAGCGTCGGCCATGAGCTCGCACATAAGGGTGACAGCGGAGATGGCGTCATCGTTGCAGGGGATGCCGTACTCGACCTCGTCGGGATCGGAGTTGGTATCGATCAGAGCGACGACGGGGATGTTCAGGCGCTGGGCCTCCTTGATGGCGTTCTCCTCGCGCTTAGTGTCGATGACGAAGAGAGCCTGGGGCAGACCCTTCATGTCACGGGCGCCACCGAGGTTGGTCTGGAGCTTAGCGAGCTCCTTACCCAGAACAGCCTGCTCCTTCTTGGGAAGAACAGCCATGCGGCCGTCCTCGACCATGGCCTCGAGCTCCTCCATGCGGTTGATGCGGGAGCGGATGGTGACGAAGTTGGTCAGCATGCCGCCGAGCCAACGCTGGTTGATGTAAGGCATGTTGGCGCGCTCAGCGGCGTTCTTGACGGCCTCCTGAGCCTGCTTCTTGGTGCCGACGAACAGCACGTTGCCACCCTTGGCAACGTTCTTGACGAAGGTGTAAGCCTGGTCGGCGTCAAGAATGGTCTGCTTGAGGTCGAGGATGTAGATGCCGTTGCGCTCACCGAAGATGAACGGCTTCATCTTGGGGTTCCAGCGACGGGTCTGGTGACCGAAGTGGCAGCCGGCCTCGAGCAGGGTGCGGATATTAATCTTGGTAGCCATGTTAAACCTCCTGTGGTTTGCCTCCGCGCGGGGTCATCCTCCAAAACCAACCCGGACATGTGCTACCAAAGCCCGGGCACCACGGTATGAAGTAGCCGCGCGTGCGTGATAAAAACCTGTTGCCGTGAAGCAACCCGATGAATGATAGCAGGATTACATCTTTCTGCCAACCCGAAATCAAAACCACACACACGGACGCGCGATCGATTGGATAGAACCCATCTCCTGCCTTATTCGCCGCGCGGAAGAGCTTGGGTAACGGCGCGTTTGAGCCGATCGGGCGTGAGATGCGTATAAATCTGCGTGGTGGACAAGCTTGCATGCCCTAGCAACTCCTGGACAGAGCGCAAGTCCGCTCCGCCCTCGAGCAAATCGGTCGCAAAAGTATGGCGCATCGCATGCGGGGCGATATCGGAAGGGATACCCGCAAGCGTCGCCAACATATGAAACCGTCGCCTAAGCATGGCGGCGCTCATACGGTTGCCGCGTGCCGAGATAAACAGCGGATGCACACCGTTCGTACCGTCGCCACGCTTTGCCTGAGCAAGAAGCTCCGGTCTTCCTTCCTCAATATAGCGGTGGGTCACATCGAGAGCACGCCGATACAGGGGCACGATACGCTCCTTGCTCCCCTTACCCCAAAGCCGCAGCGTTCGCTCGGACCAAGCAATGGACTCAACATTGAGTGCCGCAAGCTCGGAAATGCGAGCCCCGGATGCATAGAGCAATTCGAGCATCGCCGCATCGCGCAGTCCCGCAGGCGTTGAAACGTCTGGCGCTGCAAGCAGTGCCTTAACCTGCTGGGTGGTCAGCACTCCGGGCAAATCGCGTGGAAGCTTGGGCGAGGCAATCGCAGAGACAGCGTCTCCATCGATAAGACCCTCGGCAGCCATCCATCGATAGAACGAACGAATGGCAGACAGGTGCGCCGCAATCGTCCTGGGCGCCACCTGCTCGCGCGACAGCTCCGCCAGATACATACGAACGGTACGTACGTCCGCCGTGCGTGCATCGATATCCCCACGCTCGCACCAAGTGGCAAAACGCTCCAGACGAGAGCCGTAAGCGATAACAGTGTTAGAAGAAAGCCCCTCGACGCGTGCAATATAGGCTATGAACGAGTCGACGGCACCGTACAGGTCAAAGGCTATGACCGGTCGCCTCCAAACAAGTCGGAGCGCGATTCCAGATAGGAATCCAAGGCCTTAAGGGCGCGATCCGCATAGGCCTGATAGCGCTCACGTTTGCTGCGGCGTTTACCGTCCTCGAGGGGAGGCACCAGGCCAAAATTAACATGCATGGGCTGATATCCGACCGTAGCAGGATCGGTCGCATAGCCCACGAGCGCGCCGAGAGCGCCCACGCGCGGCAGCTCGACAGGAGCAACCTCGATAGCCTCGGCATAGGTATTGAGCGCAGCGAGGAGACCCGTCGCGACCGCTTCCATGTAACCCTCCGTACCGGTAATCTGTCCGGCAAGGCGCACGCCCGTGCCGGGCACGGCGAAGGTCCCATCGAGCACATGGGGAGCATCGACAAAGGTATTGCGATGCATGACGCCATAGCGGAAAAACTCGGCATTCTCCAGACCGGGAACCATATGAAAAACGCGCTTCTGCTCGCCGAAGGTCAGGTTGGTCTGAAAACCAACCAGGTTATAGGCGGTCTTCTCCTTGTTCTCGGCGCGCAGCTGAATCGCCGCCCAGGGACGGCGACCGGTGCGCGGGTCGGTGAGCCCGACGGGCTTCATAGCGCCAAAGCGGATGGCATCCTTGCCCGTGCGCGCAACCTCCTCGGCAGGCTGACAGGCCTGGAAGAGGTCCCCGCCCTCAAAGTCCTTGAGCACCACGCGATCGGCCGTGGTAAGCGCCTCGATAAAGGCCTCGTACTCCTCCTTGTTGAGCGGGGCATTGAGATAGTCACCGCTCCCCTGCTCCTCGTAGCGCGACTGCGAGAACAGCACATCCATATCGAGCGTCGAGGCATCGACAATCGGGGCCGCGGCGTCAAAGAACGCCAGGGAATCACCACCGACGAGCTTCATGACCTCCCCGCTCAACGCCGGCGAGCACAAGGGACCCGCGGCGATAACCACATGGCCCTCGGGAATATGGGTGACCTCGCCGTGAACGACCTCGATATTGGGACGGGCGGCAACCTCGGCCTCGACGAGCTCGGAGAATTTAACACGGTCGACCGCCAAGGCGCCACCAGCGGGAACGGCAGCGCGATGAGCGCAGTCGAGCAGCACCGAACCCATACGCTCGAGTTCGGCCTTCAACAGGCCGGCGGCGGAATCGGGTCGGGTCGACTTAAACGAATTGGAGCAGACGAGCTCCGCCAAGTGATCGGTATGGTGGGCAGGAGAGGTCACCAGCGGCCGCATCTCGCACAGCTTTACGGCAAACCCGCGATCTGCCAGCTGAATCGCGCATTCCGATCCCGCCAGACCGCCACCGATAACCGTCACTTGATCAAACAGCATCTGCAAACACCTTTCTAATTGACACGCTTTCCATTGTGACCGAAGGGCGTCTGAGCGTGAAGCGCAAACTTTGAGGGCGCATACCTTCCATCCATCATGCGCTCGATGAGTCCCTCGAGCTCGAGTGAGCCCAGGAGTTTGAGCACGCCGACGGCATCGAGGGAGACGAGCGCGGCAATGTCATCGACCTTGAGCGGCGAGGCAATGAGCGCGTGCATCACGGCCTGCTGCGTGGGGTCCAGATCGGCGATACCGGGCGCATCGGGACGCGAATAGCGCAGGGTGCCGTAAATTCGCGAGATGGCCATCTCAATAGACTCCTCGTCAACAATGCAGCAGGCCCCGTTGGCGATGAGGTAGTTGGTCCCACGCGACTCTGGTGACAAAATGGAGCCCGGTACCGCGAGCAGTTCGCGCCCCAGGTCCATGGCGGCCTCCGCTGTCGAGAACGTGCCCGAGGGCATGCCGGCCTCCGACACGAAGAGCGCCTGCGAAAGCGCGGCAATCACCCGGTTACGCCGCGGAAAGGCAAATTTGCGTGGCCCCATACCCCAAGGCGAGATGGACACGACCGCGCCGCCCGTATCGATCGTGCGCGCGATGAGCCCTGCACTCGAGCGCGGGTAAACCACGTCGGCGCCCGTACCCAACACCACGACGTGCCTGCCACCAGCGTTGACCGCGGCCCAACCCGAGGCCTGGTCGCAGCCGACCGCACCGCCCGAGACCACCGTCACGCCCGCCTCGACCGCAACTTTCGCGGCCAGCTCTGCCACGGAAAGGCCGTACGGCGAGGCCTTGCGAGCGCCGATGATGGAGAGCGCGGGCGTCGACAGTGCGGCGGGGTCGCCACGCACATAAAGCGTCTGGGGTACATCGGATAGCTCCAAAACGTTAGCTGGATACAACGCATCACCGGGATGCAGCTCAAAAGTCTCCTCGGGCATTACTGGTCCCTCCTCCCCTGGTACATCGCCGCCTCGAGCACGTGGTCTTGGGTTACCCGCTCACTTTCGGCAACATCGGCAATCGTGCGCGCGATACGCACCAAGCGCACGATGCCGCGCCCTGTGAGATGTGTGCGCCTCGACAGGCCGAGCACGCACTTTTCCGCTGCCCCATCGAGCGCAAAGGTCGAAACGACGCCGTCGATGGAACGTGACTCATCGTCCTCGGCCTCGGCATCTGCATCGTCCAAACGGGACTCACGCCAGGCACGAAATGCCCGACCCCGCACAACATAGTCACGTAGTTCAGCTGACGACATACCCTCGGCACCCTCGATAATTACCTGCGGGTCGGGTCGGGTCACGTCAATCATAAGGTCAATACGATCGGCCAAGGGACCACGCAGCTTAGACCGATAGCGCTCAACCATCGAAGCCGAGCAGCGGCACGGTACCTCGCGATCGCCCAAAAAGCCGCAGGGACAGGGATTGCTCGCGGCAAGCAGCTGGAACCGCGAGGGAAACGTGAAAGCCCCATCGACGCGTACGATCTTGACGTAGCCGCGCTCTATGGGCTGACGGAGTGTCTGCAGCACGCTGTTGGGAAACTCGGCAAGCTCGTCTAAAAAGAGCACGCCGCCGTGCGCTAGGCTAATCTCGCCCGGGTGCACCGGCCGTCCGCCGCCAATAAGGCCCGCAGTCGAAATGCTGTGGTGGGGGCTACGGAACGGCCGGTGTCCCGCCAGCAAACCATCGATGTTCTCGCCCAAGACCGAATGGATGCACAGCGCCTCTTGCTGATCCTCGAGAGAAAGCTCGGGCAAGATACCCGTCATGCGGCGTGCGAGCATGGTCTTGCCCGAACCCGGCGAGCCAATCATAAGCAGGCCGAGCTCCCCCGCCGCCGCGAGCGCAATGCCGCGCTTGGCAACCTCCTGCCCCAGCACATCGGCATAATCAAGTTCTGGCTCAAACGACGCCTCGACACCCTCGGAATCCAGATAATGCCGAGCCGCCTCGCCCATACCGCGGGCGAGCTGAGACAGATGGTCGATAAAGCCACAGTCCACACCGGCAAGCGGCACATGTTGATCCGACCTTCCCGCAATAAAGGACAGGCCCATATCACGCGCCAACAACTGAAACGCAACCTCGCCTTTTACGGGCAGCACGCTACCATCCAGCCCGAGCTCACCGGCAATAAGGCAATGGTCTAGATGGTCGCGGGGAATCTGCCCATCGGCCGCCAGTACCGCGATGGCAATCGGCAGGTCAAAACCACTGCCCGTTTTACGGATGTCGCCCGGAGCCAAGTTGACGGTAATGCCCGCCCGTGGAATCTCAAATCCCGCCGAGCGCATTGCGCAGCGTATGCGGCCACGCGACTCCATCACCTCCATACTTGGAATGCCAAGCATTTGGATACCCGGAATACCGCCGGCAAGCGAGACCTCGACCGTGACGGGAATCGCCTCGACGCCACGAATACATGCAGCGTGGACGGCAAAGGTGTCAAACGCCATCACGATACCTGCCAATCGAATGCGTTGTATTGATGCTCAATCTCCGCAATATGACCGCCGCGGATAGTAACGCCCACCGCGTCGAAGCGAATCGCCTTAAGGGGATAGTGATCCATAAGGTAACAACTCGCGATACGGCGGTAGCGACGCTGCTTCTGGGCGTCCACCGCCTCCTCGGGAAAGACCCGCGTGTTGCAATCTAGGGCGACGCGCCTTGTCTTGATCTCAGCCATCACCACGACATCATCAAGTTCATCAAGCAGTACCAGATCGGCCTCGCCCTCGGGACACCGGTAGCCCTGTTCCAAGAGGGCATAACCGCGCTCGCGAAAGTAATCGATTGCAATAAGCTCGCCCAGCATGCCCAGTTCTCGAGGACTGAGGCCCTTAATGAACCCAGGCGTAATCGACGCGCAATCAATCTCCCCGTTCTCCCAAAGCTCTTTGAGCTGTTGCGTCTTGCTCTTTGCACTTGCGGCGCACATGGGGTCTCCTTTCCCGCGCACGATATTGACCCGATCATGGGGCCGCCTTTCTTGCGGGTAAGTACCAAAAGAAAACCAAAGTCCAACCAAAAACAAACAAAAAAGGGACCGCATGCAACAATTGCGTTGCATGCGGTCCCCACCAGCTGGTTTATAAAATCCCAGAAGTCCCTGTCTCCATATTTGCCTTAAAAAAGACGCTCCGTCTGCAAAAAATTTCCGCAGAAGCTCACACGATGCAACGGAGAAAGGCCATGTTTACGAATAGCCTCAATGTGCTCGGGGCTCGCATAGCCCTTTGACTCAGCAAGATGATATTCGGGATACTCGGCATCGTACTCGACCATCATCTCGTCACGCGTGACCTTGGCCATAATGGAAGCAGCGGCGATGCAGGCGATTTTGGCATCTCCCTTCACCACATCGCGCTCGTTAGGGACGGCGCCCAAGGGGTTGCCGTCCATAAGCACGCAATCGGGCTCGAGCCCCGTATCCGCCACGGCGCCCGCGACGGCAGCGCGGATGGCGCGGGCCATGCCCATCTCATCAATGTCCGCAGGCGCGATATGGCAAAAACCAATGGCCGTAGCCACCTCGGCAATCTGCACCGAGAGCAGCTCACGACGGGCAGGCGTGAGCTTTTTGGAATCGTTAATGCCCCAAACGCGCGGCTCCATGGGAAGGCAGACAGCGCAGACCGTCAACGGGCCGGCGACAGAGCCGCGCCCCACCTCGTCAACACCAACGACCACGCCATCGCCGCCGAGCTCATGCATAAGCTCGTACATGCCGTTGACGCGCTCGCGCTCGGAAAGTTCCTTGGCATGGCGCTTAAGTGCGCGTTCGCAAGCCTTGATCACCTGCTGGCGCGGATCCTCGCGATAGTGCTCTACGAGGGCGGGAATCTCCTCGAACGTGGCACTCGCCAGCTCGCCGGCAACCTGCGATGCCGAAATCGAGCTCGTCATATTGGCCATACCAGGCCCTCCTTGCATGGAAATCAGATAAAAAGAAGGGCCACCCGAAGGTGACCCTTGTGTCCAAACGAGTGGACAGACGCTGCGATCTTCTTAGCGCTTCTCGGGGATGCGAGCAGCCTTGCCCACCTTGTCGCGGAGGTAGTACAGCTTGGCGCGACGGACGCGACCATGACGGACGACCTCGAGCTTGGCGATCTTGGGGCTGTGAAGCGGGAAGGTACGCTCAACACCGACACCGAAGGAAATCTTGCGGACGGTGAAGGTCTCACGGGCACCGGCGCCGGCCATACGGATGACGTCACCCTGGAAAACCTGGATGCGCTCGCGGTCGCCTTCCTTAATGCGGTAGTGAACCTTGACGTTGTCGGCAACGCGGACCTGCGGGATGTCCTCGCGGATCTGCTGACGCTCGATTGCGCGGATGTAATCCATGTGCAATTCCTTACTCTTCTAGAGGTGCCGTACCACCTTGGCCGGCACGTAGTTGAACAAACGTATTCGAGTATACACGCGCGGGTTTCTGCTGCAAGAACAATTTTTTTCGCAGACAAAAAGACAAAACCCGCACATGATAACCGCCCGCCTCACAAATGAGACGGGCGGCATGAAGGGGGCTACGCTAGGGGTCTATACACTAAACGCTAGGCGGAACGCTTGGCATCGAGCTTGGCCTGGGCGGCAGCCAGTCGTGCGAGGGGCACGCGATAGGGCGAGCAGGACACGTAGTCCACATCGGCCACGTTGAACAGGCCCTTGATGGACTTGGGGTCGCCGCCGTGCTCGCCGCACACGCCAAAGTGCATGTCGGGGTTGGCAGCGCGACCCTTCTCGACGGCCATACGCACCAGCTCGAGCACCGCCGCGTCGATGGTCTCGAAGGGATTATCCTTCAGGATCTTCTTGTGCATGTACAGCGGGATGAACTTGGCCTCGGCGTCGTCGCGCGAGAAGCCGAAGGTTGTCTGGGTGAGGTCGTTGGTGCCAAAGCAGAAGAAGTCGGCATGGTGGGCGATCTCGTCGGCGACCATGCAGGCGCGCGGCAGCTCGAGCATCGTGCCCACGGGAATATTGAGCTCGACGCCCTCCTCGGCGGATACCTCGGCGATCACGCGCTCGATGACCTCGCGGGTCTGGACATGCTCGGCTGTGATGGAAACGAGCGGGACCATGATCTCGGGGCGCGGGTCAACGCCCTCCTTGATAAGGCGGGCGGCAGCCGTGGCGACGGCGCGAACCTGCATGAGCGGCAGATCGCCAAAGACAACGGACAGGCGCACACCGCGCAAGCCGAGCATCGGGTTGGACTCAACCATGCCGTCGATTCGACGCAGGCGGGCACGCAGCGTGGCAAGCTCTTCCTCGCTGGCGCCGGCGGCTTCCTTCTTGGTGATGGCGACCTCGAGCTCGCGAGGATTATCCAGGAACTCATGCAGCGGCGGATCGAGCAGGCGAACGACCACATCGCGACCGGACATGGTCTTAAACATCGCCAGAAAGTCCTCAGTCTGAACCTTGAGCAGGTCGGCCAGGGCCTGCTGCTTCACGGCCTCGTCGTCGGACAGGATAAAGCTCTGGATGATGTTCTTGCGGTCGCCCAGGAACATGTGCTCGGTGCGGCACAGGCCGATGGCCTCGGCGCCAAACTCGAGTGCGAGCGCGGCATCCTCGGGGTTGTCGGCGTTGACGCGCACGTGGTTGGCGTGACCGTCGGTCTCGTCCAGGCGAATCTCGTCTGCCCAGGACAGAATGGTGTCCAGGTCGCCGGTGAGCTCGGCGGAGACCAGATCGACGGCGCCATCGACGACAATGCCCTGGGTGCCGTCGATGGAGATGATGTCGCCCTCGTGAAGCACGCGGTCGCTGCCCTCGATGCGCACGACCTTCTCGGCGGCGTCAATATGGAAGCGCTCAACGCCGCAGACGCAGGGCGTACCCATACCGCGGGCGATAACGGCGGCATGGCTCGTCTTGCCGCCGTGGCTGGTAAGGATGCCCTCGGCAGCGACCATGCCCTTCAAGTCATCGGGGTTGGTCTCCCAGCGAACCAGAATGACCTTGTGGCCCTCGTTGGCGCGCGCGACGGCATCGTCGCTCGAGAACACGACCTCGCCCACGGCGGCGCCGGGGCTGGCGTTAAGGCCGCAGGCCAGGGCCTCGTACTTCTTGGAGGAATCGAACTGCGGATGCAGAAGCTGGTCGAGCTGCGCGGGATCGATGCGACTCACGGCCTCCTCGCGGGTGATGAGGCCCTCTTCGACCATCTCGATAGCGATGCGCAGCGCGGCGGTAGCAGTGCGCTTGCCCACGCGGGTCTGAAGCATCCAAAGTTTACCCTGCTCGATGGTGAATTCGATATCGCACATATCGCGGTAATGATCCTCGAGCGTCAGGAAAACGCGCTCGAGCTCCTCACCAGCGGACTCGAGGCCCGGGGTGGTCTTGAGGTCGGCGATGGGCTCAGTGTTGCGGATGCCGGCGACGACGTCCTCACCCTGGGCGTTAACCAAAAAGTCACCGTAGAACTCCTTGGTGCCATCGGCCGGATTGCGCGTAAAGGCGACGCCGGTCGCAGAGGTCTCGCCTTTGTTGCCAAAAGCCATGGCCTGGACGTTGACGGCGGTACCGAGCTCGTCGGAAATGCCATGCTGTTTGCGGTAGATGCAGGCGCGCTCGTTCATCCAGCTGCCAAAGACGGCCTGGATGGCAAGGCGCAGCTGGAGCTCCGGATCGTGCGGGAAGACGGGTTTGCCGTCGACAACCTCGAGCTCGGGATACAGGGCAGCCTCGACGTTCTCGGAGAAGATGCCCTTGAAGGTCTCGACGAGCTCCTGCAGGTCCTCGGCCGAAAGCTCGGAATCGACGCGAACGCCGGCGACCAAGCGAGCCTGGGTCAGGGCGTTCTCAAACAAGTCGGCATCGACACCCATAACGACGTTGGAGAACATCTGGATAAAGCGGCGGTAGCTATCCCAGGCAAAACGCGGGTTTTGCGTCTGGGCAATGAGGCCCAGAACGGAGTCGTCGTTAAGGCCCAAGTTGAGGACCGTGTCCATCATGCCGGGCATGGAGAACGGAGCACCCGAGCGAACCGACACGAGCAGCGGGTCGGATGCGTCACCAAGCTTCCTGCCGCAGCGGGCCTCGAGATCGGCCTCGGCGGCAACGATCTCATCGAGTGCGCCTTCGGGCCACACGTTGCCGGCACCGGAGTACTCGACACAGGTTTGGCAGGTAATGGTAAAGCCACCGGGAACAGGCAGGCCGATGCGGCTCATCTCGGCAAGATTTGCACCCTTGCCGCCAAGCACGAAGTTCATGGACTTGTCGCCCTCAGTGACACAGGTGCCCTGGGCATCGGTTCCAAAACGGTAAACCCTCTTGCAATCGCTCACGATACTCCCCTTCCATGCGCTGTCGCGCACGACCGTGGTAACGAATCGACCCGCCGGATGCGAGCCGTGAGGGTACTATACGGCGGGTATTGGAAGTGCTTGCGTAGAGGGTGCGAGGTTTGGTAAACGTGGTAAAACTGACGGTAAACGGTAGATAAAGGTGGTTACCTTATGAAGATACCTGTGAACGAGACTTGCAGGTTAACTGCAAGAACTTTGCTAAATCGCTTTACCATAAGTAGCTAATTTGGGACGGGGCTTTTTTAGCTACCCCGTCGGCAATCGGCCAAAAAGCTCGCGGCCTCAGCCGGGGTAGCTAAAAAAGCCCCGTCCCAAATTAGCTACTTTTGTTGGGCTCGGCGAGCGGCACGACGGGCTCGAGCTTCTTGGATTTCCTCCAAATGACCGATGATCTCGGATGCACTCTCCTCAATCGCCTTACCGTCGGTACGCACCACAAAGCAGCCTAAGCGCTTCATGAGGGCACGGGCTTCCTCAAGCTCGCTGCGCACACTCTCGGGCTCGGCATAGGAGCCGGCGACGGCGCGGGCGTAGTCATCGCCCAAGCGGCTGTCGCGAATCTCAGAAATTACGTCAACGGTCGAAATCAGGCCGAACAGGCGCATCGGGTCGACCTCGTAAATCGACTTCGGCGGCTCCATGCCGTGCGCCAGCGGAACGTTTGCGACCTTGTAACCCTGATAGGCCAAATACATCGACAGCGGCGTTTTGGACGTACGCGACACGCCCAGCAGCACGATATCGGCCCCCGAAAGGTCGTCGCAACCGCGCCCGTCATCGTGCTCAACGAAATACTCCATAGCCTCAATGCGGTGGAAATAGCGGTCATCCGTTTTGTGAATAACGCCCGCAACGCCCTTGGGCGGCACACCGATGAGCGACGAGAGCACGGCAAGGGTCGGACCGATCAGGTCGACAGAGCGAATATGCAGCATACCCAGGTAATCGAGCACGCGGGCGCGAAGCGCCGGATCGACGATAGTGTGGAACACGGCGATATCACGATGGTCCGCATCGACGCGCGGGCCCACAAAGGACTTGACCTGCTCCACCGAGTTCACTTTGGGCAAGCGCAAGAGACGAAAAGCCCCTTCATCAAATTGCCCGGACGCCGCAAGCACCACCTCACAAGCGGTATCACCGAGCGAGTCGGAGATAACGATAACGGTGGGACGAGCAGTGACCGGGCAATCCATGCGGGGCTCCTTTTGCGCTTATGCGCAGGCTGGCTTACTTTTTGCGGGCAAGCTCACCGATGTTGGCGATGCCAGAGAAAACGGCCTCGAAGCGGTTGAGCAGCTTAAGGCGATTATCGCGGAGCTGCTCGTCCTTGTCCATGACCATAACCTCGTCGAAGAAGCGGTCGATGGGGGCCCGCAGGGCGGCAAGGGCGGCAAATGCGGCCGGGTAATCCTCGGCAGCAAGGGCGCCATCGACAGCGGTCTGAGCAGCCTCGGAGGCATCGGCAAGCGCGAGCTCGGCCTCACCCATCAGGCTGCGATCGTACTCCATACCCAGCTCGGGCTTGGAGATGTGCGCGGCGCGGGCATAGGCAGTAGCCAGGTTGTCGAAGGTCTCGGCATCGTTCTTACGAGCCTCGTCGAGCGCGGCGCAGCGGGCGAAGAAGACGGACGGAGCGATGATGTGCACCGCGGAGACGGCGGCGACGGTGTCCGCCGGAATCTTCTCGTCGCGGGCCATGCTCACCAGACGGCCGTGGAAGAAGTCACGGACCTGCTGGGCGACCTCGGCGGCGTCGAACTCGATGCCCTGCTCGCTATAGAGCTCAAGGGCAAAGTCGATGAGCGTCGTGGGGTCGATCGGCAGACGATCGCGCAGGATGTTGATAATGCCGATAGCGGCGCGACGCAGCGCGTACGGGTCGGAAGAGCCGGTCGGGGGCTCACCGATGGCAAAGATACCGGCAATGGTATCGAGCTTGTCGGCACAGGCCACGATGCAGCCAGCGGTGCCCTCGGGCAGCTCATCGCCGGCAAAGCGGGGACGATAATGATCGCGAATGGCGTGGGCGACCTCGTCGTTCTCCCCCATCGCAGTTGCGTAATAGCCACCCATCACGCCCTGCTGGCTCGTAAACTCGACGACGGCGTTGGAAACCAGGTCGGCCTTGCACAGGTGCGCGGCGCGAGCGGCATCGGCAGCGAGGTGGGCGCCCAGATGGGCCTCGCGGGCAATAGCGAGCGCGAGCTGCTCAATGCGCTCGGACTTGGCGAGCACGCTGCCGAGCTTCTCCTGGAAGGCAACCTTGGCCAGACGCTCACGGAACTCGTCGAGGGAGATCTTCAGGTCCTCCTCGTAGAAGAACTTGGCATCGTCCAGACGGGCGCGCACGACGCGCTCGTTGCCGTCGATCACACGCTCGGCATTCTCGGGCTTGCTGTTGGAGACGACCACGAACTCACGCGTGAGCTTGCCCTCGCCGTCATAGATCGGGAAGTAGCGCTGGTTGGTGAGCATGGACTCGCAGATGATCTCGTGCGGGACCTTGAGGAACTCCTCGTCGAAGGTACCGACGAGCACCGTCGGCCACTCGCAGAGGTTAATGACCTCCTCGAAGACCTTCTTGGGCGTATCGACATGGCAGCCAGGGCGAGCGGCCTCGACCTCGGCAATACCGGCAAGGATGGCCTCACGACGACGCTCGGCAGAGAGCACGCCGGCGTCCTCGAGCACCTGCTCGTAGACGGCGGGGCTGGCGACAACATGGTCACCGGCGCCCAGCACGCGATGTCCGCGCGTGGTATTGCCGCTCGTCACATCGGCAAACGTCACGGGCACAACGTCCTCGCCCAGAAGGCAGCAGATCCAACGGACCGGACGCACAAACGTAGCGTGCTCGTGGCCCCAGCGCTGGCTGCGGTAGTTGGGCCACTGCAGGCCTGCGATCGTCTTCTCGCACAGGGCCGTCAGAATAGGGGTAGCCGGCACGGAGGGAATGTTCTTCTCGGCGAATACGTACTCGCGACCGTCGGTATCCTCACGACGGATCAGGTCCTCGGCAGACACACCGCACTTGCGGGCGAAGCCCTGAGCGGCCTTGGTGGCGTTGCCGTCGGCATCGAAGGCAATGTTTGCCGCAGGGCCGCGCTTGACCTCGTGGACCTCATCGGTCGCGGTGGCGACGTTGGTCACGAGCGCAGCCAGACGACGCGGGCTCGAGATCACGCGGACCTCGCCATGGGCCAGGCCGGCCTCGTCGAGGCCCTTGGCGATCATATCGCCAAGCTGCTTGACGGCATTGTTCAGCGGTGCGGAGGGCATTTCCTCCGTACCGATCTCAAACAGGAAATCCTTAGCGTCTGCCATGGCTTACGCCACCTCGCCTTCCTGGTCGGCATTCTCGTTAACTCCGGCAACCTCGGCCATATAGGCCTCGCAGCACGCCTTGGCGACGGCGCGGACGCGCAGGATGTAGTTGGCACGCTCGACTGCGGACAGGGCGCCGCGGGCATCGAGCAGGTTGAAGGCATGGCTGCACTTCATGACGCAGTCGTATGCGGGCAGCGGCAGCTTGCGCTCCAGACAGGAGTGGCACTCGGCCTCGTAGTCGTCAAACTTCTGACGCATCATCTCGACGTTCGCGACCTCAAAATTGTAGGCGCTAAACTCGCGCTCGTTCTCCAGGAACACGTCACCGTAGGTCATGGGCGTGCCGTCGGGCAGATAGCTCCACACCAGGTCATAGACGGAGTTGACGCCCTGGGCGTACATGGCGATGCGCTCCAGGCCGTAGGTGATCTCGACGGGCACGGGGTCGACCTCGATGCCGCCCACCTGCTGGAAGTACGTAAACTGCGTGACCTCCATGCCGTTGAGCCAGACCTCCCAGCCAAGGCCCCAGGCGCCGAGCGTCGGGCTCTCCCAGTCGTCCTCGACAAAGCGGACGTCATGGTCGTTGGGGTCCAGGCCAATGGCGGCAAGAGACCCCAGGTAAAGCTCCTGAGCATTAACCGGGGAAGGCTTAATGAGCACCTGGAACTGATAGTAGTGCTGCATGCGGTTGGGGTTCTCGCCGTAGCGGCCGTCGGCGGGACGGCGGCAGGGCTGCGCATAGCAGGTGCGCCACTCGGCAGGACCGAGCGAGCGCAGCGTGGTCGCGGTATGGAAGGTACCGGCACCGACCTCGGAGTCATAGGGCTGCATAATGACGCAGCCCTGCTCGCCCCAGTACTGCTGGAGGCGCAGGATGATGTCTTGGAAGGAAAGCGATGAAGCGTTCATGCCTCTAATATCCCCTCGTCGAAAAGATTACACGGTTAGGTACTGTACTATAGCGGTTTTTAGTCGATAGCGCCCAGACGGTTGAGCGGCCAGTAACGCACGAGCGCCACGGCGATCAGGTCCGAACGGTCGACCGGGCCAAAGTAGCGTGAGTCGGCTGAGTTCTCGCGGTTGTCGCCCATCACCCACACGCACCCGTCAGGGACGGTGTAGGGATAGCTCACCTGAGCACCAGGCGCCTGGACCGACAGTGGCCAGCTCATGCCCGTCGTATAGTCCTCGTCGAGCGCTTGGCCGTCAACGACCACCTTGCCGTCCTGCAGGTTGACCGTCTGGCCGGCCGTAGCGATGACCCGCTTGACGAGCACATCGTGCTCAGAGGTGCCATCGGGGTTGTGGAACACCACAATATCGCCCTGTTTGACAGGCTGGCCGAGCTCAAGCGTCACCTTTTGCGCCAGGATCTGGTCGCCAATCTCGATAGTGGACTCCATGGAACCGGTGGGCACCACAAAGGGCTCGACCACAAAGGTGCGAATCAAGAAGGTGGCGACGAGCGCGATTGCGACGACCACGACCCACTCAAACGCGCCCTTTAGCATGGAATGCTGCGACGGAACCATTCTCACTCCTCGCTCTGCGAATACGAAGCGTCCAAAATCTCCTGCGCGTACGCACGCTCCTGGGGCGTAAGCCGCGCCGTCTCAATTAAGTCGGGACGCCAGCGACAGGTGCGCTCGATGGCGTTCTTGCGGCGCCAAGCGTCAACCTTGGCGTGGTCACCACTTACAAGCACCGGAGGCACGCCCTCGCCGTTAAACTCGGCAGGACGGGTGTACTGCGCGTACTCGAGCAGCCCACCGTCCTCGGCGGTCGAGAATGATTCGTCAACGTTGCTCATCTCATCTCCCAGAGCGCCGGGAATCAGACGCACGACGGCGTCAGCAACGACCATAGCGGGGAGCTCGCCGCCCGTGAGCACATAGTCGCCGATCGACAGGCGCTCATCGGCATAGGCATACGCGCGCTCGTCGACACCCTCGTAGCGGCTGCACACAAACAGCAGGCGCTCGCTTTGGAGCAGGCGCTCGGCTACATGCTGCGTAAAAGGCTCACCGCAGGGCGTAAAGAACACCACGGTGGGCTTGGGGCCCTCAGAGCTGATGGCCTCGATGGCCTCAGCGATGGGCTCGACCTTCATGAGCATGCCCTGACCGCCGCCGTACGGCTCGTCATCGACGGTACGGTGGCGATCGTGCGTCCAGTCGCGCAGGTTATACGCCTTAAAATCAAAAAGGCCGGCCTTGCGGGCACGGCCCAAAATCGATGTGGACATGACAGGCTCAAACATCTCGGGAAAGACCGAAAGGGTCTCGATCAGCATGTTGTCCTCCCTACTTGTCCATATCGATCAAGCCGTCCATAACGTGGACGGATATTGCCCCCCGATCGGGAAGATCGAGCACAACTTGCTCGATCACGGGAATCAGCACCTCGCCGTACCGATCACCCTCGACAACCCAAACGTCGTTGGCGGGCGTCGACATAATCTCAACGATCGTTCCGAGCGACCCAAAGCGCTCGTCAACCACCTCGCGACCCATAAGGTCGGTATAGGCGGCATCGAGTGAATCGAGCTCAAAGTCATCACGGTTCGCCAAAACGAAACAACCCGTGATGCCCTCGGCGGCCGTCAAGTCGTCAATGCCCTCAAACGAAACCAGATCGCCATCGCCCGTATCGGTAACGGATGTAACCGTGCAAAAGCGGTCACGCTTGAGCGCCGGTGGCGTCAGGGCGACACGCATACCCGGCTCCAATACAGAAGGAAGCCCCCGCAGCGGCTGCGCGAGGACCTCCCCCTTCCTTCCATGCGGCTTAACCACACGGGCGATGTTTTTGTACTGGGACCTCAAGGTCCTAGCCCAGAACCTCTACCTCGACGGAAGTGTCGAGGCGAGCGGCCAGTGCACGGGCGAGCGTGCGAATGGCCTTGATGGTACGGCCGCGACGGCCAATGACCTTAGCTACGTCATCCTCGGCAACCGAAACCTCAATAGTTGAGGCATCGTCACCATCGATAACTTCCAGGCTCACGGAATCCGGGTCGTCGACGATCTGAACAACGAGATATTCGACGAGATCGGCGATGCGATCTGAGAGCATTGCCTCACCCTCGAGCTGTGCAGCGTCAACCTCAGGCACGATTTACTCCTCGGCGCCCTCAGCGGCCTCAGCGGCCTCAGCGGCAGCCTTAGCGGCCTCGGCCTCTTTGGCGAGCTGCTTCTTGGACTTCTTGACGACGGTCTCGGTCTTCTCGCCCTCGTTGGCGGCCTTGACCAGGGCAGCGACAGCGTCGGTGAGCTGAGCGCCCTTGGACTGCCAGTCAGCAATCTTCTCGAGATCGAGGTTGATGGTCTTGGGGGTGGTCATCGGGTTGTAGCGGCCAACCTCCTCGATGATACGACCGTCACGCGGGGCGCGGGAATCGGCGACGACGACACGGTAGTACGGACGCTTCTTAGCGCCGTGACGAGCAAGGCGAATCTTGACTGCCAAAGGAAACTCCTCCAACCAAGCAGCTTTAGGCTGCAACTACAAACAAACAGTTGAACATAATACGCCATCGACGCGGGCAGGTGAAGTCCGTGAGACCAACTTCTTCGGTGTAGTCGAAGGCAAATCCATATCTTAGACAAGAATTCGCGATTTGCAAGCACATCCACGCACCCCACATGAGCTGCGCGGTATACTCATGCCATGAAAAGATGCGAACATACATACGGTTATGAGGATACTGCGGGCGTCACGCCGCCGCCCTGGACGGGTCCGGCGGTGGGTCTGATGGATCTCGATGCGTTTTTTGCGAGCGTGGAGATGCTCGATCATCCCGAGTGGCGCGGCAAGCCGCTTATCGTTGGCGGAGACGCCGAATCGCGCGGCGTCGTCTCCACCTGCTCATACGAGGCACGCCGCTTTGGCGTGCACTCCGCCATGCCCTCGGCCGAGGCGCGCCGCCTATGTCCGCAGGCCATTTGGACACACGGGCATTTCGATCGCTACCACGAGGTTAGCGCACAGGTCATGAATATTCTTGCCGACGAGACACCGCGCGTAGAGCGCGTGTCCATTGACGAGGCCTTTATCGACATCACGCCGGGCCGCTTTGCGCCCGAGGACCCACTGCTCGTCGTACGACGCATCAGCGATCGCGTGGCGGCACTGGGGGTGACCTGCTCCATCGGCGTCGGTTGCAACAAAACGGTGGCCAAGATTGCAAGCGAGCGAGACAAGCCGTTTGGGCTTACGGTCGTACGCCCGGGAACTGAGCAGCGTTTTCTGGCACCGTTACCTGTTTCTGCCATGAGCGGTATCGGGCGCTCGGCCGAGGAGCGGCTGCGCCGCATGCGGATTTACACGCTGGGCGAGCTGTCGCGCGCACCGGAATCCACGCTGTCTGCGATTTTTGGCGTTAACGGCGAGCGCATGCGCCAGCGTGCGTTGGGGCTCGAGGTTTCCGAAGTCACGAGCCTCGATGAAGAGCGTGAGGTCAAGTCGGTAAGCAATGAGCGCACCTTTGCGAAAGATTTGACCGAGCGCGGGGACATCGAAGCGGCGATTGCATTATTGGGCGAATCCGTCGGACGTCGCCTGCGCCGCCAGGGACTTACCGGCGCCACGGTGACGCTCAAACTTAAGTACTCGTACGGCAGCGGTCGCTCGGCACAGCGACGACTCCCCCATCCCACCGACGACGAGAACATCTTTGTGGCGGTAGCGATCGAGTTGCTCGACAACATCTGGCAGGAAGGAATGCATGTACGCCTTGCCGGCATAGGCATGAGTGACTTCAATCATCAAGGCGGCATACAGACCGACCTGTTTTGCGAAGTCGACGACCGCGGAGCCCAATCCAGCGACCGCCGTGACCTCTCCGTCGCCATCGACGCCGTCCGAGACAAGTTCGGCGACACCGCCCTATCCTTCGGCCGCCAATCACGCTTCTCCTCCCACTAAGTAGTCAATTTGGGACGGGGCTTTTTTAGCTACTTTAGATTGTCAGGGTAGTACGGGGTAGCTAATTTGGGACGGGGCTTTTTTAGCTACCCTTCAGCTGGCAGCGAATCACCCGGGGCCGGAATAAAACTCAACCGATTTGTAGGGTTAGCTAAAATAGCCCCGTCCCAAATTAGCTACCCAACCCATACCTGACGCGGTCGCAACACAGACCTCGTCCAAAATGAGCTATTTTTTGACTTTGACCTTTTGTATGGTGCAGTGTCCAATGCCCGTAAGGCGGACGATCTGTTTAATCGAAAAGCCCTCGCTCTTCAAAGTACGAATGCAGGCATCGCGCGCCCCCTTTGGCAAAGCCTTAAGGTGATGAGGCTCGTACGGCTTAAGAAGCGCCTGCGCAAACTCCAGCGCATCTGTGTCGCTCACATGAGCGCCGTCACGGAAGCAATAGCGATTGGGCTCACCCGAGGTGCTGAAGGCAAAAAATCTCTGAGAGTCACCGAGCAACCCGAGAACGCAATCCGTTTTGCAGATACCCGGATATCCCATATACTCGCGAAAGCTGCTCCATCGATACAGCGAAGCGGTCCCAATCCTCGCCTTCGCGGGATTGTCGTGAATGTATCTCACGCAGTTGAGCAGCTGATCATCATCGAGGATCGGCACACTCTTAAATCGATCCTGGAAAACAGGCCCCTTCCTGCCTGTCTTTGAGTTGAAATACATGGCATACGCAGTCGTAATCGAATGCATGCAATCGCTCAGATGAACATGCTCGTCGTCAAGCAGAAGATGAATATGGTTATCCATAAGGCACCACGCGATGACATCCACTTTAAACTTCTGGCATTTCGAAGCAATCAGCCGAATCAGATAGAGCCGATCTTCGTCATCCTCAAATATGAGTTGGTCGGCACATCCCTTTTGGACGACATGGTAAAAACCATATACAGAGATTTCTCGCGCAGTCCGAGTCATACGCATCCCCTCCTCTACAGATGACAATTACGTTACCCGAGCCAGAGTAGAAAAAAACGTACTGGGAGCTATAAATCGCGATGTTCGGCGAACGGTAGGTAGTAGCTAAAAAAGCCCCGTCCCAAATTAGCTACTTTTGGGCAAAAAGAAAGCCGGGCGGCCGCGGAAAAACGCGACTGCCCGGCGAAATACCTGAGGGTAGCTAAAAAAGCCCCGCCCAAATGAGCTACTAGAGGAGGTCCAGGGAGAGCTGGGGAGCGTCGCCCCAGAGCTTTTCGAGGCGGTAGAACTCACGCGCCTCGGGAGTGAAGACGTGGACGACAACCGAACCGTAGTCCATGAGCATCCAGGTCTTCTGCTCGCGGCCCTCAATGGAAAACGGGTGCTCGCCGCAAGCCTCGGCGACCTTCTCCTCAATCTCGTCGACGATGGAATCAACCTGGCGGTTGTTGGTGCCGGTAGCAAGGACAAAGTAGTCGCACACATCGGAAAGCTCAGTCAGGTCGAGCACCTGAACGTCCTCGCCTTTCTTGTCGTAGGCGGCCTGCGCGGCAGCGCGGGCGACATCCTCGGCGGCGACACCGCTGGCGGAGAGCGTCGCGGCAGTGCGGTCGGACGTGGCCACGAAACTCTTGTGCTCCGCACCTTCAAGAATCTGCTCGTCAGTCATGGTCTCATCGGCCATGGAATACCTCTTTCTAGACGCACCCGAGCTAGCGCAGCTGGGCGTAATGGTTGTAAATCGTAATAGCCGTGGGATAAAGATAGCGCCCGGACTGGATCACATAGACCAGACCCTGCGCAAAACAGGAGAAGAACAACTCGTCGAGCGAGGACGTCCCCACCATCTTGCGCAGCGCATGGGCATAATCGCCGTGGCGGTTGGGTTCGATGGCATCGGCCACAAAGACCACCATATCGAGTGGCGTCATGTCGCAAGCGCCCACGGTGTGACGGTCGACAGCCTGAAAGACCGCCGGCGACAGCTCGGGAAAAAGCTGCGGAAGCTCATAGGCGGCAACCGGGCCATGCAAAAGCGGCGTCGCGGCAGACGGAGAGCCGGCAATCTTAATGCCATAATGCAGAGCGCGCGTGACCAGCTCGTCGTCGGAGAGCACTTTGTCCCAGTCGTGGATCAGGCCGGCGGCAGCGGCATCAAAGCGGTCGACGCCGTATACCTCGGCTAGGTGCAGCGCCGTCTCGGCAACCCCGAGCGAATGCACGTAGCGCTTACGCTTATCCTTCATGCGCACATCGAGCAACTCGTGGATACGCGTCAAGAGCGCGCGCTCGTCGCCCTCAAACTGATCTTCTACCGACAACGTTTCCCCCCGTCAATCAAAATCGTCTTGCCCAAGATCGGCATACAGGCCGCGTTTACGGATATAGCCGAGCACGGACTCGCTCGTAAGATAGCGCACGCTCATGCCGCGGGCAACCCGCTTGCGAATGTTGGTCGAGCTAATCGCCAGCGCCGGAATCTGAATATAGCGCACATCGAATGGCAGCCCCGATTCCTTAATCCTCGCCCGGGCCGTATCGATGTCAAAGCCGGGACGCGTCGCAGCGATAAAGGTTGCCAGTTCGGCAATCTCGTGAGCATTGTGCCAGGTCACAATATCGATAATCGCATCGGCACCCGTAATAAAGTAAAGCTTCACCTGTGGCGGGTAAAACTCGCGAAGGGCACGCAGCGTATCGGCTGTATAGGTGACACCGGCACGATCGATCTCGAAGCGGCTTGCCAAAAAGGCCGGGTTCGCGGCAGTCGCGAGGACTGTCATGGCATAACGGTCCTCGGCAGGCGTCACAGGTTTGTCGAGCTTAAAGGCAGGAGAGCCGGCCGGCATAAAAAGCACAGCGTCCAAGTCGAGCGACTCGCGAGCCTGCTCGGCGGTAACCAAGTGCCCGTAATGAATCGGGTCAAAGGTGCCGCCCATAATGCCAAGCCGAAACTCGTGCCCATCCTTGATGGGCAGCTCTGGCAATCCGATTCCACCGCGCAGCGACATGGCTTACTCGTCCTCCGGGGTCTCAATAACGTCGACATCGGTAGCACCTTCGGAGTCCTCGGCGACATGAGCCACGTCCGCATCCTCGGCCGCTACGTCAATAACCTCAACGCCAGCATCCTCGAGCTCATCCTCGTATTCCGAGAAGTCCTCGGCGCCCTCAAAGTCAAAGGCGCGCTGGCAAATGCGAACCTCGTCGCCGGCACGGCAGCCGGCCTTCTCGAGCGCGTCGTCAACGCCCATGCGCGCAAACTTATGCTGCAGGTAGATGACAGCTTCCTCGTTTTCCCAGTCGGTTTGGATAACCATGCGCTCGATCGCGCGACCAACCACGCGGAAAGCACCGGGCTCTTCCTCAACAATGCGGAAGCGCTTCTCGCGCTGCAGGCGGCGACGCTCCCACTCCTCATCGCGCAGATCGACCGGCTCATCAGAGACCGCAAGCTCCGCGCGAAGCTTAGCCACCTGCTCGCCCACGGCAAGCATCAGCGTGTTGAGGCCGGCACCCGTCACGGCGGAAACGGCAAAAAACATGTGGCCGTCGTCGAGCGCCGCGCGCTTAAGGTCGGCAATCTTGTCGGCCGTACCCGGCGCATCGCACTTGTTGGCGACGACGATCTGCGGGCGCTCCGAGAGCTCGGCACCATACTGCTCGAGCTCACGGTTAATGATGCGATAGTCCTCGACCGGGTCGCGATCCTCAAAACCGCCCGTCATATCGACAACGTGCATGATCAAAGCAGTGCGCTCAATATGGCGCAGGAACTGGTGACCCAAGCCCTTGCCTTCACTCGCACCCTCGATGAGACCGGGGACGTCGGCAACGACGTAAGAATATTCGCCGGCACGCACCATGCCCAGATTGGGCACGAGCGTGGTAAACGGGTAGTCGGCGATCTTGGGACGGGCGGCGCTCATACGCGCGATGAGCGAGGACTTGCCCACCGATGGAAAGCCCACGAGCGCGGCATCGGCCATAAGTTTCATCTCGAGCTCGATCCAGTGCTCCTCGGCAGGCTCACCCAGCTGGGCAAACGCGGGCGCGCGGCGCACCGACGTCACAAAGTGGGTGTTGCCCAGACCGCCGGCCCCACCGGGCGCCACGACAACGCGCTCGCCATCGTGCACCAGGTCGGCAATCTCGAACATCGGGGTCTGCGTCTCGGGATCGAGCTCGCGGACTACGGTGCCCATGGGAACTTTCAAAATCAGGTCCTCGCCGCTCTTGCCATTGCGACGGGCGCCCTGACCGTGCGTGCCGCGCTCGGCACGGAAGTGATGCTTAAAGCGGTAATCGATCAGCGAAGACAGCTGAGCATCGGCCTGGATGACGACATTGCCGCCACGGCCGCCGTCGCCGCCATCGGGGCCGCCCTTGGGAACAAATGCCTCGCGCCTAAACGACATGCATCCGGCTCCGCCGTCGCCGCCGCAAACGTTTATGCGGCTGATATCGGTGAACTGTGACAACAGAATCGCCTCCTACAAAAAAGAGGGAGACCCTTGAATCCTAAAACTCAAGTGCCTCCCACATATGTGCTCTATGAAGGGTGAATTACGCGTTCGCGAGCGGGCGTACGCTGACCCTGTGCTTGATACCCTTGTGGAACTCAACGGTACCGTCGACCAGCGCGAACAGCGTGTCGTCCTTGCCACGGCCAACGTTCGCACCCGGGTGGATGTGCGTGCCATGCTGACGGACGAGAATCGTGCCCGTGGTTACCGTCTGGCCGGCGAAGCGCTTCGTGCCAAGGCGCTGACCGCGGGAGTCACGGCCATTACGGGAGGAACCGAGTCCTTTTTTGTGTGCCATTGTGTATACCTACTCTTTCGTTACGAGTGTAATCTACTCGGCGACGGGAGCCTCGGCAACAGCCTCAGCTTCTGCCTTGACAGCCTTCTTGGCGCGGGAGGTAGCCTGAACCTTCACGATCTTCAGCTTGGTGAGCTGCTGACGGTGACCCTTCAGACGACGATAGCGCTTACGCTTGTGGAACTTGAAGACCAGCTGCTTCTCGCCCTTGAACTGCTCAACGATCTGAGCGGTAACCTTGGCCTTGGCCAGCTTGTCGGGATCGGTGACGATCTTCTTACCATCGTTGAGGAAGATGACCGGCAGGGTGACCTTGTCGCCCTCATTGCCCTCGATCTTCTCGACGGTGATGACATCGTCGGTGGCGACCTTGTACTGCTTGCCGCCCGTGTTAACGATTGCGTACATGTTTACTTGCCCTTCATGCATCAGTTAGTGCAACAGCCGAATATAGTAGCAGGCGATAATACCCCCGTCAACGAGTATGTGGAGCAAATCCACAAGTTCGCACAGGTATGGGGCTGACGAGTCGGCCCTCGTCGTCTTCGCATGCTTGATTCTGACGCTCGACATCGTAGGAGCAGATGGTCACGAGGTCTTGCATACCGGTGGAAACAATAGGTGCATCGACGCCCGGGGTCAAGCCCTGCAACAAAACATCAGCAGCAGAAAGCAAAATTTCCGGACGCATGGAGCCCTCGTTGTCGGCATGGGTGTCGAGTATGAGCACCAGATGGTCCGGGCGCTCCCCCGCCTTAAGCTCGTAGCCCACGAGCGTATGGTCCAAGTCCAGGCGCTTGCTCTTTTTGCCGCGCGCATAGTCGATGCCGTGGGCCGCGCGCAACGTGTCGATTGCGCGACGCACTTCGTCGACAGCGACCGGCGCCTCAGGGTCCAGATGCAGGTCGATACGGTACGACAGGCGCGTGAGCTGCGCCGTCAGCGCCGGCGTGCGCACGTCGATGTAGGCGGCCTCGACGGGCGCCAAATCGGCCGGAGATGCCGCCGCCAGGCGCCCAAAGGCCTCGTCGAGCGCGACGAACTCGGTCATAAACAGGTCATACCACTCGCAGGTCGACGACGTGCCCACGGGCAGCGCCGACGAAAAGCCCACACGCATATGCGGCGAGAAACCCTGCGTCACGGCATAGGGCAGCCCCGCGCGACGCACGATACGCTCAATGGTATGAATCAGTTCCAGGTGGCCCAGGTACTTGAGACGATCGCGCTTGCCGTAGCGAACGCGAAGCCTAAAGAGCGTGGGGTTGTCGGTCAAGCGCTCACTCATGCGCGATCACCCACCAATACGTTCTTGGCGTAGAGCGTGGGGCAGATTCCGCAGCCGGTGCACGACGTGCGGGTGCAGTCGGGCGTCGTGACGCCCTCCAGCGAGCGGCGGTATTCGCGCTCGAGGAAGCCGCGCGAGCAACCGGGGCTCACGTGCTCCCAGGGCAGGTGCCAGTCCAGCTCGTAGGGCAGGTGCACGAGCTCGTTGAGGTCGATGCCGTTTTTGGCCGCGGCCTCCTTCCAGTTATCGAGCGAGAAATGCTCCACCCAGGCGTCAAAACGCGAACCGGCACGCCAGGCATCGATGATGACCGGCGTCATGTCGCGGCCTGCACGAGACAGCGCCGCCTCGATAAGCGAGGTCTCGGCATCGTGGTAGTGCACGCGGACCGCACGGTTGCGAACACTCGTAATGAGGAGCTTCTGACGGCGTTTGACGTCGTCGTAATCGAGCTGCGGGCACCATTGGAAAGGCGTGGCGGCCTTGGGAATAAACACCGACACCGAGATGGACACCGAGATGGAGCCGCGGCGCGCCTTGGGCACCACGGAGCGGCCGAGCTCGAGCACATGGTCGGCCAGGTTGGCGATGGCCACGATATCCTCATCGCGCTCGCCGGGAAGACCCATCATAAAGTAGAGCTTCATACGGTTCCAGCCGGCCTCGAAGGCCGCCTTGGCCGCGCGGTCCACGTCCTCCTCGGTCACGTTCTTGTTGATGATGTCGCGCATGCGCTGGCTACCGGCCTCGGGGGCAAACGTCAGGCCGCCCTTCTTTTCGCCGGCGACCGACTCGGCCATATCCACGCCAAACGAATCCAGGCGCTGCGAGGGAATGGACACGCGAATGCCCGTATCTTCCAGGCGGCGGTTGAGCCTGCCAAGCACGTCGCGGATGCAGGAGTGGTCGGTGGTCGAAAGCGAGGTAAGCGACACCTCGTCATAGCCGGTCTTTTCCAGGCCCTGGATCACCGAGGACACAATCTGGTCTGCCGAGCGCTCGCGCACCGGGCGATACGTCATGCCGGCCTGGCAAAAACGGCAACCGCGAGCGCAGCCGCGCAGGATCTCGATAGACAGGCGATCGTGAACGAGCTGCGCATAGGGCACGCACGACTGCGACAATGGATTGGTAGCGCCAAAGTCCTCAACAACGCGCTTGTAGACCACCGGCGGCACGTCCTTACCCTCGCGCGGCACGGTATAGCCGTGCGGTGAGCAGGGTTCGTCATAGCGCACCTCGTACAGCGACGGCACATAGGTGCCACCGACCGTCGCGAGCCGCTCGACAATCTGGGCGCGCGGTACGCCCTCGTCACGCAGGCGGCGATGCAGGTGGCAGATCTCGAGCAGCGACTCCTCACCCTCGCCAATCAGGATGGCATCGAAGAAGGCCGCATACGGCTCGGGGTTATAAACCGAAGGTCCGCCGGCGACGATGATGGGATCGTCCTCGGTGCGGTCGGCCGCCAGCAGCGGAATGCCGGCGAGGTCGAGCGCCTCGAGAAAGTTTGTCACGGCCATCTCGTGCGGCACGTGCATACCGACGATATCAAACGAGGCCACGGGCGCTGCGCCCTCGAGCGACAGCAGCGGGATACCGGCCTCGCGCATGGCATCGCCCATATCGGGCCACGGCACATAACCGCGCTCACAGGAGATGCCCTCGGCCTGGTTAAGGATGTTGTACAGGATGGCGATACCCTGGTTGGGCAGGCCGACCTCGTACACGTCCGGGTAAATCATGCAGCAACGATAGTCGGCATCGGCCTTGGAGAGCGTACCCCACTCGTGGTCGATATAGCGACTCGGCTTTTCGACCTTCGCGAGCAGCGGCTCGATCAAATGAAAACAGTCTTGGTATGGAACGCGCAAAAGAAACCCCTAAGCAGCGAGATCGGATGCATCCTCAAAAGGATTCATGGGACGGGTAGCGCCGGCAACCGTGGTCACCAGGTCGCGGACGCGCGAGAACGTGGCGGCAACCACCTCGTTGGCACGGCTGTAGTCGATATCGCGCTCGTAGAGAGACACGAGCGCACGACCCATGCCATAGGTGCCGAGGGCGGCGGAGAGTGCCTTGACGGCAAAGCCGATATGCGGCGTCTGCTTTACCAGGGCGCGAGTGACGGCGCGCATTACCAAGCCGCCGGCAAGCACGCCCGCGACCTCGTAGCCGCGCTCGGGCTTAATGCCGCGTCCAAAAATGGCCGCAAGCTCAAAGAGCATGCCAACCTGCGCCAGCGCCATAACGGGATAATCGGCCCCCGGCAAAAACACCAGCGCGCCCGTCGCCATATTGGTAAGCGCGCACGAGGTGATGATGCGGTTGGCGGCGGCGATGCGCATAAAGGCAAAGTTCGCCGCAAAGGCCGTCTCCTTTTCCGTACGGTCCAGGATCCAGCGGGCGAGTGTCTCGAGCAGATACGTCTTATCGGTGGCCGCTACCACGCCGAGCATGGGCGTGGACTCCTGGATAAAAGGCACCTCGACAGCGGACTCGGCCAGCACGCACACGGGCGCGCCGGCAATGACGAGCTCCTGTACAGCACTCTCAAGGCGCTCAGATCCGCACGAAAGCACCAGCACCACGTCGGTATCGGTCTTGGGGACGATACGCTCCTCACCCAGGCGCTCAACGCGGACAATGCCCGAGGTCGTCTGCGGCACAAAGGCATCGCGCACCGTCTCGACCAAAAAACGCGAGGCAGTCGAATCCAGGTAGACCGAAACGCGCACCGGCGTATCGGAATCCCTCTTGGTGGTCGCGCCCATTTTAAAAGCGCGGGTCAGCTTTTCCACGGGAATCTTCATGGCAAACCCCTCCAGCGGTTACGCGGCGCCCGAACGATGCCGCCATATGGATTGTACGATACCCACCGTCAGCAACTGGATCATCATCGACGACGAACCAAAGCTAATAAACGGCAGCGGAATACCGGTAATCGGCATCATGCCAATGCACATGCCGATGTTCTCAAACGTCTGAAATGCCCACATGCCGACAATACCCACGCATGACAAGCGTAGAAACAGAGACTCGCACTTAAAGGCGACGCGGATCGTCGAGAAGATGAGCAGCACGTACAGGCACAGCAACAAAAAGGAACCGCAGAAGCCGAACGTCTCTGACAAAAAGGCAAAGACGAAGTCGGTATGGAACTCGGGCAGAAAGCCGCCGGCCGACTGCGTCGCATGCCCCAGGCCCTTACCAAAGAAACCGCCCGAGCCGACCGCGATCAACGACTGCTGCAGGTTATACGCATCGTCCGAATCGGCGTTGTCGGGGTCGATAAAGACCGTCAGACGATTCATCTGGTACTGCTTAATGAGCACATCGTGGCCGAGCAGCGAATCGAAGACCGAATCGAGCGCCAGGACGAGCGCCACCAAACCCACGAGCAGAGCCAAAGTCGACAGCACCCATTCGCGGCGCGCACCGCTCATGCAGATGACGATGGCGCCCGACACCAGCACGACCAGACCCGAGCCCAAATCGCCCATGGCGACGACGGCCAAAAACGGAACGGACAGCATGCCGCAAAGCTTAATGTAGTCGCGAGCGGTATCGATGCGCCCGTTGTACTGCGAGCCAAGCGTGGCCATAAAGAAGATGGTGATGAGCTTGGCAAGCTCAACGGGCTGGAATGTTAAACCGATACCGGGAATCTTGATCCAACCCGTCATTCCCAAGCCGCCCGTATAGGACAGGCCCGGAATCTTAGGCGAGAAGATCACGATGAGATCGATGACGAGCAGGGCCGTCGAAAAGTTGGAAATGCCGCGCAGGTCGGTGCGCCAGACGAGCACCGCCAGCACCGCGCCAATACCGATACCCAGCAGGTGACGCGAGAACGAGGCGTCGGCTTTAAACTGCGAGGCGGACCAGATAATAATGGCGCCATAGGTGACGAGCGCCACAGTCGCCAACAGCACGCCGACGTGCACCTTTTGGCGAAACGTTCCGCGCGATGCGGAAATCTGCTTGTTGACGCGGTCCAGGCTGCTGCGAGAGCCGGTTTTGGTTGAGCGGAACAGGTCCGCCGGCGAAAAGTCCATCGCAACCTCCTATCGAACCGAGGAATCGCCCGTGGCCGTCGACGTGTCGGGCTCGTCATAAATCGCACCGAGGACATCGCGCACAACGTGCAGCGCGGTATCGGAGCCGCCACCGCCCTGTTCCAAGACAGTGGCGATCACGTACTTGGGGTCATCGGCCGGCGCGTAGGCGCAAAACCACGCGTAATCGTCCTCGCCGCTCTTCTCGCCCGTGCCGGACTTGCCGTAGACCGTAGGGGTCAGGGAGTTAAAGTGCGCGGCGGTCGAAGTCGACGCCGAGTAAATCACATCGTGCATACCGTTGCGGACCAGCGCAAGATCGGCATCGTTGTTAATTTGGGCCTCAAGGCGCTTCTTTTTGCCCTTGCCGTTGTACTTGTAGGCATCGCCGTCGCCATCACGCGAGACGGCAGACAAGAACACATGCGGCACATACTGTTTGCCGCCGTTGGCAATACCCATGTAGGCGCAGGCCATCTGCAGCGGTGTCACCAGAATGTCGCCCTGACCGATGGCGATGTTGGTCATATCGCCGGCATTCCACTTGCGGTCCTCGGCCGAGGCGTCGGTAAAGTACGACTCTTTCCACTCGGCATCGGGAATGCGGCCCGCACCCTCACTCGGCAGGTCGATGCCGCAGGTCTTGCCCAGGCCCCAACGGCGAAAGACCTCTTGCAGGCCTTCGGGATGCTGGTCGTTGTAGAAAAAGGCCTTGCCCATATCGTAGAACACGGGGTCGCAGGAGTTGGCGATACCGGACTGCAGCGTCATCGTGCCGTGGCCGGAGTGCAGCCAGCAGTACTTTCCCCAAGATTTGCCCAAGCCGGTCCAATATCCCGTGCAGTTGGTCGTTTGACTCGAAGTGTACGTGCCAAATTCGAGGCCAGCCAACGCCGAGAGGGGTTTGATGGTCGAGGCGGACATGTACTGGCCGCTAATGGCGCGGTTGAGCAGCGGATGCGAGCCCTCGTCATCGTTAAGCTCGGTCCACACGTCATTGGAAACGCCGCCGATAAAGACAGAAGGGTCAAACTTGGGTTCGCTTGCCATGCCCAGGATCTCGCCGTTGTTGGGGTCAAGGCACACCACGGCACCGTTACCGGCATTGCTATGGCCCGTAGTCTTGGCAAGCTCAATGGCATTCGCCAGAGCCGTCTCGCAGGCCTGTTGAATCTTAAGATCGAGCGTAAGCTTAATGTCAGAACCGGCCTTGGCGGGAACGGCGCCGGCTTGACCGGTAACGTTACCCGAGGCGTCAACTTTCACGGTCTGCTCACCGCGAATACCCTGCAGCAGATTTTCGTAGTAAATCTCTACGCCCGCCTGACCCACAATATCGCCCGATTGATACGAGATCTGGCCAGCCGCGCTTTCGTTGCCGTCCGACGACTTCTTGTTCTGTGCCTCGAGCTGCTCGGAGGTAATGGTGCCGGTATAGCCCAAAATATGGCAGGCGGTCTCGCCATACGGGTACTGGCGCTCGGTGCGCTCGGCGATCTTCACGCCGGGAAACTCACCGGCGTGCTCCTGAATGTAGGCGACGGTAGAGCGGCGCACGTCAGTCGCGATCGTATGCAGGCTCTGCGCGCCCTCGGAATTGTCCTGGATGTTGCGCAGCACCGCGACATACGGCATGCCGAGCACGTTGGCAAGATGACGCACCAGCACCTTGTCGTCGGCAAGATCGCGATAGGCAACGACAGCGAGCGAGGGGCGGTTTTGCACCAGTGCGACGCCGTTGCGGTCCAAGATGCGGCCACGCACGGCAGGGGTGGTAACGGTACGGGTCTGATTGCTCTTGGCCTGCTTGTCGTAGTAGTCCGACGAGACCATCTGCATGCCCCACAGCTTAACGGCAAGCGCGGCAAACATGGCACCCACACCCGTGGTGAGGATGGAAAAACGGCCCTTGAAGGCTGTGGCGGCCGTATTGCCCTCGCCCTCGGTGGCGCGCGGGGCCGTTCCGTGCTGTGTGTCGTAGGTAAAGCGGGAGTCGCCGCGGCGCATGATGACCAGCGCGACCACAATGGCCACGACCAGCGCGATACCGGCGACAACAACCGTCAACTGGGAAGACATCTTGAGGCCTCCCCTATTTGAGCTTACGGGTCTTGGGCTTAAAGCGCATGCCCGTCTGACGCCCACCGCGCGCGGAGAACCCATAGCCAGACTGCGGAGCGGCGCCGGACATCAAAAACGGAATGGCAATCAAGCCCGTCAGGATCGAGGACGGCAGAGCGTGCCCAAAGATGGCCACCACAAAGCTCGTCTCCAGACCCATAAACAGCAAGATGATGCTGTAGACCACGTTGATGGCAAGCGCAAAGGCGCCCACGGTAATGCCGCGCGCGCCCGGCGAGCCGACCGTCTGACCAGCCGCGCTGTGCACCAAAGCAAAACTGCCCACGGTCAGCAGCAGCGACATAACGCCCACCGGCACGGCGGCGGAAAGGTCGTAAAACAGACCGCTGCAAAAGCCGCACACGACGGCACGCGTAGGGTCGCCCGAAAACACGCTCAGGCACACCAAGATGATCATAAAGTTGACGCGGCCGCCCGCGATGGAGATTTGCGGTGCCAGTCCCGCCTGCAGCAGCACGCAGACGATAGCGGCGATTGCAAAGGCGCGGGAGCCAGTCCCCTGTTCGTGTAGATCCATGGACATGCCTCCCTATTCGCTCGATCCAGAATCGGACGCTTCGGCCGTGTCGGAATCATCATCCGATTTCTCGTCCTTAGACTGAGTCGCAGCATCGCGCGACGAGCCCTGCGGGGCACTATTGGCCGAGCTCACATCATCGTCCGAAGCCGACTGCTCGTCGGTGAGCGAGGTAATGACGAGCACTTCCTCGTTATTTTCGGCCGTGGTCTGCGCACGCACCACAATGGTGTAGTACACGTCGTTAGCCGACTTCTCGACCGAAGACACGGTGCCAAGCGGCAGTCCCTTGGGGAACACGCCACCGATGCCCGAGGTCACGATGATATCGCCAACCTTAACATCGGAGTCGACGCTCACGTACTCAAGACGCAGCGTGCCATCGGGCTGGCCCTGTAGCATGCCTTGTGCGCGCGTGTCCTGCACCATGGCGGACACACCAGAGTTCTCATCGCCAATCAGGCGCACGGTCGATGTCTTGGCCGAAACCTCGATAATCTGGCCGATGACGCCGGCCGAGCTCGTCACGGGCATGTTGATGGTAAGCCCGTCGGCAGAACCCTTATCGATGGTGACGGTCGACGTCCAGGCGTCACCCGAGGCTCCGACAATACGAGCCGCAGTGGACTTGAGGTTATAGGTCGACTGCAGGCCCACAAGACCCTCAAGGCGCTCAGCGGTCTTTTGGGCCTCGGAAAGCTCCGCGACCTTGGAAGTGAGGACCTCGTTTTGCTTTTTAAGGTCGTCGAGCGACTCCTGCGAAGCGGTGAGGTTGGAGAAAACGTTGCCGATGGCATTGAATGGCGCCGCCACCGCCGAGCCAACAAAACGCACCGGAGAGGTGATTGTCGTGACGCCCGAACGCACGGCATGTATCGGCCCGGCCTCGCCCTCTCGAATGTAAAACGTGAGCAGCAACACAGAAATCAGGCTGAAAACAATCAACGGGCGCATACCCGTTGATTGTCGTTTGGTATTCAGATTTGAAGAGAAACCCGAAGATCGTGCCAAATGGAATCCACCTTTTGGAAATTAAGCATTGGTCTGGACGAAACCGCCGTCAAACGCGTTGGCCTCGAGCACGCGGGCGCAACCGTTTACGACGTTGTCGAGCGCCGTGGGGCTCACGTTGACCGAAACGCCTGTCTCGTCGCGCAAGCGGACGTCGAGGCCGCGCAGCAGCGCTCCGCCGCCGGTCAACAGAATGCCGTAGTACATAAGATCCGAGGCAAGATCGGGCGGCGTGGCGTCGAGTGCGTCCTTAACGGCCTTGGCCATCTCGTCGAGCGGCTTATTGAGCGCACGACGAATCTCCTCGCTCTCGATGCGCACGGTTTTGGGCAGACCCGTGATCACGTCGCGGCCATTGACCTCGACGTCAAGCTCGTCCTTGAGCGGCACGGCAGAGCCGACCTTAATCTTAATGTCCTCGGCCGTGCGCTCGCCGATGGCCAAATTGTAGGCATCGCGAACATGCGTGAGGATAGCCTGATCGAACTCGTCGCCGGCAATGCGGATGGACTGCGATACGACGATACCGCCCATGGCGATAACGGCAACCTCGGTGGTGCCGCCACCGATATCGATGACCATGGAGCCGGTCGGCTCCTCGACAGGCAAGTCAGCACCGATAGCCGCGGCCATAGGCTCCTCGATCAGATAGGCCTGGCGAGCGCCAGCCTGGATCGTAGCCTCGAACACGGCGCGCTTCTCGACCGACGTGACACCGGAGGGAACGCATACGACGACGCGCGGACGAGGGGTCCACGGATAGCGCTTCTCGGAAGCCTTATCAATGAAGTAGCGAAGCATGGCCTCGGTGACATCGAAGTCGGCGATGACGCCATCCTTAAGAGGACGCACGGCCACAATGTTGCCGGGCGTACGGCCAAGCATACGCTTAGCCTCGATACCGACTGCAAGGATGCGCTCGTCGTTTTTGTCGATGGCGACGACGGAAGGCTCGCGAATGACGATGCCCTTGCCGCGCACGGAGACAAGCGTATTGGCGGTGCCGAGGTCGATGGCTAGATCGCCCGCATAGCTACCGAAAAACATGTCCATCAAAGAAAACAACGCAACTCCTGATGTGTTGGATGATTGCTGGAAAACTACTAGCCCATCATACTAGCGCAAGCCCGGCACCTCACTTGCGGTGAAGCACCGGGCAGCGCCAAATCTCATAAGGTCACTACTGGTTGTCAGCGGCCGAGAAATCAATGTCGAGCGAAGATACCGCCCAGCCGATATGGTTATCGGAGCGCACGAATTTGACGGTATATTCCTGCTCGCCGCCCTTGGACAGGGAAGCCTTCACCTTCGCGGTGGTCTCGGTCATGGACTGATCCATGCCCTCGATGGAGACGGTGGCGCCCTGCGGGATCGAGGAGATAATCATCGCCTTGGCGTCCTCGGACAAGCTGGAGGCCAGGCAGGACTCGGCCTTGGCGGTATCACCGTCGCCGGCAGCCTGGAACAGATCGGTGATGACGGACTCCTGCGAGGGGATACCCATGCCGCGCGTGTAGGCAAAGCCCAAACCGCCCGCGGCAAGAACAATCAGCAGAAGCAAAACCAGGAAGACCTTGAGGCCCGTATGGCGATGGCGACGACGGACCTTGGCCTGCTTGCGGTCCTGACGATCCTGCTGGACCATCTCGGACTCGGACAGCGTAAAGAAGCCCGTGTCGGACGGATCGGGCATAAACTGGCCAGTGGCACCCGTGGGATCGAGCGAATCGACAGCAGTCGTATCCATGGCGGGCGCCGGGGCCGTGGCCATGGCGGTCTGGGCCGAAAGCGCGGCAAGTGAATCGTGCACGCGGGCAAGCTCATCGGCCTGCTCGGGTGTGAGCTGATAGATGCCGTCGGCGGTGGCGGCATTAAAGGCATCGAGCGCCTCGGAAGGACGACCCGCGGCAGAAAGCGCCTCGCCCATACCCGCGTTAAGCGCACGCGTGTCATCGCGCGGACCGGCAAAGTCGATGGCCGTGCGATAGGTCTCCACGGCGTCCGCCGGTCGGCCAAGCTTGATGAAGCAGCGGCCGAGTTCGCCAAGGGCGGCCGCGGGGGCTGGATTGGCGCCATCGATGGCGGCCTGGCGGAAGGCAGTGCCTGCATTGGCGAAATCGCCCGACTGGAACAGCGCGTTGCCAAGACCCAGATAGGCCTTAAACGGCGTGGCGTAGGAAGCATCCTGCGTTGCGGCGGAGAACGCCTGGGCTGCGGTCACATAGTCACCCACGGCAGCGAGCGCCTTGCCGCGGTTGGTGAGCAGCGCGCCGCGCTTTCCATAGGTGCCGTCGTTGAGGGCAGCCGCGTACGCCTCGGCAGCCTCGGCGTACATACCCAGGTGCATCAGAGCGTTGCCACGCAGATGGTCGGCCTCGCCCATGATCTCGCTGGGGGTCTTTGCCGCACCGAGCATCTGAGCGGCTGCAGAAAAGTCGCCCGCACGATAAGCGGCTCGACCCTGTTGAATCAGCTGGCTATTCAAGGAAGTCCCCTTTTACTCGTGAACGATCTCGACATGGACGATCTCGTCGCCGGCACGCAGCTGCGAAATCACGTCGAGGCCCTCGACCGTGGTGCCAAAGACGGTGTAACCGGAATCCAGATTGTGCTGGGCTCCCAGGCAGAAGTAGAACTGGGAGCCCGCGGAATCGGGATCCATAGAACGCGCCATGGCAAGCGCACCGTCCACATGGCTGTTGCGCGGGTTGGTGGCAAACTCTCCCTTGATGCAGTAGCCGGGGCCACCGGTGCCGGGCATACCGTCGGGGCCCTCAAGGCCGGCGGCGACGTCAGCGCCGGACATATCGCGGGTATTGGGGTCGCCGCCCTGGATCACAAAGCCGGGCACATAGCGGTGAAACTTAAGGCCGTCATAAAAGCCCATGGTGGAAAGCTCGCAGAAGTTCGCCACATGGATGGGAGCGCCCTCGCCGTCAAATTTGACCTTGATCGTACCCTTCGACGTCTCGATGATCGCACACTCGTCACCAGCGAGCTGGTACTCGGGCGTATAAAGCTCTTTCTTAAAACCAAACATGTGGTTCCTTCCTCGTGCGTTTAAAGCATATTTGTACGAATTGTAGCAATAAGCACGGGCTTCCATCAATTGCGCACGCAGGTTATGCCGTCGGAGGGCAACAAATTACGAACGCGGCTGCGGCTTCCAGGCGCTCACATTGGCATCGTACTGGTTAAGGGCGCTGTTGCCGCCCTGTGCGATGGGCGCCAAGATTTCACTCTGGCGGGCGCTCAGCGACTCGCCATCGGGAATGGACAGCGAGATATCCCAGCTCTGGCAGATCATGTCGACGCGCTCGTACATCCACTCGGCAAGCTGCTTGAGGTGCTCGATATCCTCCGCGTAGACGGTATCATCTTGCACCTTAAGGTTGTTGAGCTCGTCTTGGGTATTTTTGATCTGGTCGCGCAGGGCATAAGCGCTCTGCGACAGCTCCTGACGCGTGGAGAGCGGCGTGCGTAGGTACCCGCTGTTAAACGAGTCGACAACCTCGCCGATCTGATCATCGTCGCCATACGACACGATCGTCCGATACAGACCGTCGAGCTTGGTATAGAGCTGGTCGTCGGAAAGGACGGTCTCCTCCTGGACCACCTCGGCGGTATCGTCGGACTTAGTCTCTTCCTCGGTAGCCTCGCCCTTCTGGCGCGAGGGGAACGTCGTCTTGGCGGCCTGGCCAAACTGGTCGTAAAAGCCCGGCATAACGCCCATGGGGTCCGACGTCACAAACCAATAGGCACTGCCGCACACGGCAGCGAGCAACGCGATGACGATGAGCGGCTTGGGAATACGGCGCTTGTGCTTGTGGTAGGCATCCTCGTCCGGATGCACCTTGCGCTTGGGTTTTTGATTTTTGGACTGAGCGTCGTCACGAAGGGACACCGGCAGCGGGATATCGACCTTGGGAATGCCAAAATCCCTGTCGAAAGCCGGCAGCACGCAGGTCTCATTGGGATCGGCGGCATCGGAAAGTACCGCGGCGGCAGAGGCCGGCGCATGGGGCACCTCGGTATCGATCTGCTCCTGCGTCAGGCGGGGAAAACCAGCCGTGCGCCCAGCAGCCAGGTCGGATGCGGCCGCATCCTCGGAGAGAATGCCCGGGGCAGGGCGCCCGCACTTGGAACAGGTACGGTCATGCGGCGACAGACGGGCACCGCAGCCTTCGCAGAACACAAACTCGGTGTGCTCGGGGCCATCGCCCGGGCCAACATAGGTGTTGCAATAGGGGCAGAACGAGGAGCCGTCCTCTATGGTCTTGAGACAATGCGGGCAAATCACGGCATCCTCTTTTCGGAATCATACGAACAATCGAGGTTAGAGCATAACATCGCTACGCCCCTAAAGGCACAGGGCACCAATTCAACATCGCAGGGTAGCTAATTTGGGACGGGGCTTTTTTAGCTGCCCTGGCCGCCAATCGGCCAAATAGATCGCGTCATCAGCCGGGTAGCTAAAAAAGCCCCGTCCCAAATTAGCTACCCTGCGAGATGCGGTTACTTCTTCTTCTTTTTGCTCGGCATCGAAACCTTAATGCCCTGCGCGGACTTGGTCACACGCGAGCGCTTGACGCCCGCGCCCTTCTTTTTCTTGGGCTGGGTCTTTTCCACGCCCTCGAGCGCGCGGGCCTCGGCCTCACGTGTCGTACGCTCCTCGCGGCGCTGCGCCATGTCGGCGGCGACGCGCTTGGCAAAACGCTCGGCCGTCGAGCCCGTCGAGCTCACCTTGCCGCCACCGCGGCCCAAGCGAACGCGCACGCCGCGGCCAAAGCCAGTGGCGGCATGGCGGCGACGCGGCTTAAGCGAATCCATCATCGTGGCGAGTTTAAAGAACACGCTGCAAGTAAAGACCACAATCACCAGAAGGATAATTGCCTCGCCCATCGACAAGTTGGCGATAGACAGCAGCTCGGGGAATCCGATAACGCCCACCAAGATGCCGACGACGACAAATACAAAGAGCATCACGCGCAAGGGTGTGAGCGGCTGCGAGATACGCCAGATCAGGCTCACGCTTGCCGCACACGACGTGAGAAGGCACATCGTCGACAGCGTGAGCTGGCTAAAGCCAAACACGCGCGCCACAAAGATGTCGAGCGCCGCGGCCAAAATGACTGCAACCGACGCCGGCAGCGCGCGCTTGAGTACGTTGGTTAAGAACGACCCCTTCACGCGGGCATTGTTGGGCTCAAGGCCCAGCACAAAGCCCGGCGCGCCGATGCAGAAGAAGTTGATGAGCGTCATCTGGATTGGCTCAAAGGGATACGGCGGCAGCGCGATGCACAGTGCCGCCAGGCCCATCGAGAACAGCGTCTTGGTCAGGAACAGCGAGGCCGAACGCTGCAGGTTGTTGATGGAGCGACGGCCCTCGGCCACCACGGCGGGCATCGAGGCAAAGTCGTTATCGACCAGCACGATCTCGGCCACGTTGCGTGCGGCGTCGGAACCGGCGGCCATGGCCACGGAGCAGTCCGCCTCCTTGAGCGCCAGCACATCGTTGACGCCGTCACCCGTCATGGCAACGGTATGGCCGCGACGTTTGAGCGCCTGCACGAGCTCGCGCTTCTGCTGCGGGGTCACGCGGCCAAAGACGTGATAGCGGTCCACCGCCGCATCAATCTTGGACGGCGTATCGAGCGTCGTGGCGTCGACGTAGGCATCGGCCCCCGGCACGCCCACCACGCGCGCGATCGACGACACCGTGCGCGGGTCGTCGCCACTGATCACGTTAAGGGTCACACCCTGCTCGTTAAAGTAGCCGATGGTCTCGGCGGCCGAAGTGCGAATCTCATCGCGAATGGTCACAAAGCCCACGGGCTCGGCCTCGCCCACCATATCGCCATCGGGCGTAAAGCCGTCCACACGGGCCACCACGAGCACGCGGCAGGTGTCGGCAAGCTCGGCCACACGATTTTCGACCTGCGCAAAGATACGCTCCGAAAGCACAAATTGCGCCGCGCCCATCACATAGGAGCCCTGCGCAAACGAGGCGCCGCTCCACTTTTTGGAGGACGAAAACGGAATGACCGACAGCGGCTCGGACACCTCGACCGGGCGGTCGGCGTAGTAGTTGAGCAGCGCCTGACAGGTCTCATTGGCATCGGCCGAGGTCGCGCGCGCGACATTGGCAAGCGCAAAATCGAGCACGGTAGTATCGACGGGGACAGGTGCCTCGTCCGGGGCCAAGCCCACACCCTCAACGGGCAACGGATAGGTGCCCTCGACCTCCATGCGACCCGACGTGATAGTGCCCGTCTTGTCCAGGCACAGCACGTCGACGCGCGCGAGCGTCTCGATGCAGTAGAGCTGTTGCGCGAGTACCTTGCGGCGCGCCAGGCGCACCGTGGCAATCGCGAGCACCGACGAGGTCAGCAGCACCAGGCCCTGCGGAATCATGCCCAAAAGAGCGCCCACCGTGGACAGCAGCGCCGACGAAGGCACGCGACCGGCCAGCAGCTCGGAAAAGCACCACGAAAGCGCGCTATCGCCCGGCGTACCGGCGGCATCCCATAGCCCGCTCACACTCGCGGCAAACAAGGCCAGACCGAGCGGAATCATGATGATGCTCGCAAAGCGCACGATGGCGTTGAGCGCGTTCATGATCTCGGAATTGACCTTTTTGACGTACTTGGCCTCGTTGTTGATCTTGGCCACATAGTTATCCGCACCAACATGGACCACGCGGGCACGCAACAGGCCCGAGTCGATAAAGCTGCCGCTCATGAGCTCGGAGCCAGGCTGCTTTTTGATGAGGTCGCTCTCGCCCGTCAGCAGACTTTCGTTAACGAGCGCCTCGCCCGATACCACCACGGCGTCGGCAGGTATCTGGTCCCCGCGCCCCAGACGAATGATGTCGTCGAGCACGATCTGGTCCAAGTCGAGCTCCACCTCGGCACCATCGCGCACCGCGATGGCCTTCTTTGAAGTGAGGAGTGTGAGCTTGTCGACCATCTTCTTTGATCGCATGGACTGGATAACACCGATGGCGGTGTTGAGGAACACCACGAACAGGAACGTCAGGTTCTTAAACGATCCGGTCATAATGACCAAAATCGCTAAAACCACGTTGATCAGATTGAACAGCGTGCAGAGATTTTCGATGATAAGCTCACGAACCGATTTAGTCTTGAGCTCCATGTTGCGGTTGATCTTGCCGGCGGCAATGCGCTCCTCGACCTCGGCGGTCGAAAGCCCGCGCTCGATATCTGTAGCTGCCATACCACGTCCCATCACGTCGCATCGGTATAAGAAAACCGCCCGGACCATACGAGGTTCGGACGGCCTTACGTTCGATGGTGCCCCATGTTGGATTCGAACCAACGGCCTTCTGCTCCGGAGGCAGACGCTCTAATCCCCTGAGCTAATAGGGCCAACGGTTGGCATTATACCCAAGTGCGCCACGAGCTAACAACATAACAGAAAAAGCTCTGCAATTACGTGGGAGACGAAGCGCAACGGCTCACTTTAGGACGCAAAAGTGAAATAATTAGTATAAACTCTCATGCACCATATGATACGGCTCGCACTGCGGGCCGTTTTTGCAAGGGTTATCCATCGAGGTGAGAGGCACACCATGATTGCAATTTTAAAGCGGAGCGCAAGCGATGAGGCCATCGGCCACATCGTCAGCTGGATTGAGAAGAAGGGTCTCAAAACCGACGTGTCGCGCGGCGAGAACGAGACCATCATCGGCCTGGTGGGCGATACGACCAAGATCGACCCGTTCCTGCTCGAGTCCATGGACGTCGTCGAGCGTGTGCAGCGCGTCTCCGAGCCGTTCAAGCGTGCCAACCGCAAGTTTCACCCCGAGGACTCCGTCATCGACTGCGGCCACGGCATCAAGATCGGCGGCGACCAGTTCCAGGTCATCGCCGGACCCTGCTCCGTCGAGGGCGAAAACCTCATTCGCATCGCACGCCGCGTAAAGGCCGCCGGCGCCACCATGCTGCGTGGCGGTGCCTACAAGCCCCGCACCTCCCCTTACGCCTACCAGGGCATGGGCCCCGCCGGCCTGGACCTGCTATGCGAGGCATCGGCCGAGCTCGACATGCCGATCGTCACCGAAATCATGGACCCGCGCGACGTGCAGGTCTTCTTGGATAAGAAGATTGACGTCATGCAGATTGGCGCCCGCAACGCGCAGAACTTCCCCCTGCTCAAGGAGGTCGGCAAGACCAAGACCCCGATTCTGCTCAAGCGCGGCATGTCCGGCACGATCGACGAACTGCTCATGGCTGCCGAGTACATCATGAGCGAGGGCAACGACAACGTTATCCTGTGCGAGCGCGGCATTCGCACCTTCGAGACCCGTACCCGTAACACCTTCGACCTCAACGCCGTGCCGGTGCTACACCACCTGTCGCACCTGCCCATCGTGGCCGACCCCAGCCACGCCACCGGCTACACCCGCTACGTTGAACCCATGGCGCTCGCCGCGACCGCCTGCGGCGCCAATGGCCTGGAAATCGAGGTCCACGACGAGCCCAGCCGCGCGTGGTCCGACGGCGCCCAGGCCCTCACCCCCGACCAGTTCGACGACACCATGCGCCGTATCCGCGCCATCCGCGAGGTTGTCTGCCAAGAGACCATGGAGTAGCCCATGGGTACGGTAAGAAACGCACGCGTTAACCAGGGCGGCCCCAAATGCGCCGGCGTTGTGGGCCTGGGTCTGATCGGCGGCAGCTTTGCCCGCGGCTATGCGCAGGCGGGCGTCCGCGTGCTGGCCTGGGACCCCGACGATGACGTCATGACGGCCGCCAGCATGGGCACCGTCGCCGGCGAGCTCAACGACGAGACGCTCGGCGAGTGCGACATCATCGTGCTTGCCTGTTACCCCGAGGCCTGCATCGAATGGCTCGAGGCGCACGCCCAGGCACTCGCCGACGCCACCGATACCGAGGCCATCATGGGGCCCGTGGTGATTGACACCGTGGGCGTGAAGGGCATCGTGTGCGAGCGTGCCTTTGAACTCGCCCGCGAGTACGGGTTTTACTTTGTGGGCGCGCACCCCATGGCGGGCACCCAGTACTCGGGCTACGCTCACTCCCGTGCCGACCTGTTCCAGGGCGCGCCACTCGTGCTCGTGCCGCCCACGGTGGACGATGCGCTCAAGCTGGAGCTTTTAGGCCAGGTGCGAGAGATGGTGCGCCCCTTAGGGTTTGGCAAGTTCAGCGTGACCACCGCCGCCGAGCACGACCGCGTGATCGCCTTTACGAGCCAGCTCGCGCACGTCGTCTCAAACGCCTACGTAAAGAGCCCGACCGCCCAGGTCCACCACGGCTTTTCGGCCGGTAGCTACCGCGACCTTACCCGCGTGGCGCACCTCAACCCGCAAATGTGGTCCGAGCTCATGATCGACGACGCCGACGCACTCGCCTTCGAGATCGACCATCTGATCCAGTCACTTGGCGCCTACAGCCGTGCGCTCAAGGACCGCGACCAGCGTTATCTTGAGAATCTCCTTGCCGAGGGCGACCGCATCAAGCGCGCGCTCGACGACGAGGCCACCCACTAGACCACCTATCACGCCAGGTCGAAAGGACCAAAGCTTATGGCGATTACCATCGATATCGACACCGCACGCCCCTACCAGGTGCACGTCGGCACGTTTTTGCTGGAGCAGGCGGGCCCGCTCGTCCGCGCCACCGCCGGCGGATCGCGCGCCGTCATTGTGACAGACACCAATGTGGGTCCGCTCTACCAGATGCCCGTTAAGCAGAGCCTGGAGGCTGCGGGCTATACGGTGAGTGTCTGCACCTTCGAGGCCGGCGAGGCCCACAAGCGCGCCGAGACCTACATCAACATCTTGGAGTTTGTGGCCGAGCACGAGCTTTCGCGCTCCGACGTGATCGTGGCGCTCGGCGGCGGCGTCGTGGGCGACGTGGCCGGCTTTGTGGCCGCCACCTACATGCGCGGCTGCAAGTTTGTGCAGATCCCCACGAGCCTGCTCGCTATGGTTGATTCATCGGTGGGCGGCAAGACGGCCATCGACCTAGCTGCCGGCAAAAACCTGGCCGGCGCCTTTTGGCAGCCGAGTGTTGTTATTGCCGACGTGGGGTGTCTCGCCACCCTCACGCCCGAGCAGTTCGCCGACGGTTGCGGAGAGGTCGTCAAACACGCCGTGATCGCCGACCCCGAGCTTTTCACCGAGTTGGAGAAGACCCCGCTCACGCTGGAGCTCCTCAACCGCGACGTGGCCCGCGTGGCGCTCATCATCGCCCGCAATATCGACATCAAGCGCGCCGTGGTTGTCGCCGATGAGCGCGAGACCAACCAGCGCAAGCTCCTCAACTTTGGGCACAGTGCCGGACACGCTGTCGAGGCCTGCGAGCACTTTGAGCTGGGACATGGCAACTGCGTGTCGATCGGCATGGGCATCATCACGCGCGCCGCAGCCCTGCACGGCATTTGCGACGCCGAGCTGCCCGGCCGCATCGAGGAGCTCTGCGCCCGCCACGGTCTCAAGACCCGCTGCGAGCTTTCCGCCGACGCCGTCTTTGCCGAGGCGCTGCACGACAAAAAACGAGCCGGTGACACCATCGACCTGGTAATTCCGCACGACATTGGCCGCTGCAGCATCGACCGCACGCCGCTTTCCGCCTTTCATGATTTAATTGCCGAGGGCCTCGGCCAGAAGGGAGACGCCTCCGCATGCTAGCCCGCATCACTCCGTCCCCACTCAAGGGCACCGTCCCCGCCATCGCATCCAAGTCGATGGCGCACCGCCTCATCATCTGCGCCGCCCTTGCCAACGGAGAGACGCATGTGACCTGCAACACCACCTGCGCCGATATCGAGGCCACGGTGCGCTGCCTCACGGCGCTCGGCGCCCGCATCGAGACCGTCGAGGATGGCTTCCAAGTCCATCCCACTATGAAGAGTATTGAGTTCGGCCTGCTCAAGGCACTTGCCGGCGGCACGCTCGACTGCGGCGAGAGCGGCTCCACCCTCCGCTTTATGCTGCCCGTGGCCTGCGCGCTGGGGGCAGAGGCAACCTTTGTGGGCCAGGGCCGCCTGGGCGCCCGCCCGCTCTCCCCGCTCTCGGACGAGATCATCGCCGCCGGCTGCGACCTGCAGGGTCTGGGCGGCTTTCCGCTCAAGACGAGCGGCCGCATGCGCCCGGGCACATTTATCCTGCCGGGCAACGTGAGCTCGCAGTACATTTCCGGCTTGCTGCTGGCGGCCCCGCTGCTGGCCCAGCCCTCCTGCGTGCAGGTGACCGGCCTTATCGAGAGCCGCCCCTATATCAACCTGACCATCCAGGCCATGAAGGCCTTCGGCGTCGAGGTCAACGTCGAGCGCATCCCCGCCAAAAACGGCAAGCCCGAGGTCACGAACTTCCGCGTGAGCAGCGGCTCGTACCGCACGCCTGGCAACGTGGCTGTCGAGGGCGACTGGTCCAACGCCGCCTTTTGGCTGTGTGCCGGCGCCATCGGCTCCGACCCCATCACTGTGGAAGGCGTATCACTGAGCTCCGCGCAGGGCGACCGCAACGTGCTCGCCGCGCTTTCGCGCTTTGGTGCCCGCATCGTGCGCTCCACCAACGCCGCCACCGTGCAGTCCGACAAGCTCGCCGGCTTTGAGATGAGTGCCCACGACATTCCCGACCTGGTACCCGTTATCTCGGCCGTGGCCTCGCTGGCACAAGGCCGCACGTTCATCCGCGATTGTGCCCGCCTGCGCATCAAAGAATCCGACCGTCTTGCCACTACCACCCGCGAGCTCACCGCGCTGGGCGCGCAGGTGCGCATTGCCGGCGACGACCTCATCATCAAGGGTGTCGATGCTTTTACCGGCGGCGAGGTCGATTCGCACAACGACCATCGTATCGCCATGATGGCCGCTATCGCCGCGAGCCGTGCTACCGGCGAAGTTGTGATCCACGGCGCCGAGGCTGTCAACAAGTCCTATCCCGATTTCTTTGACCACTACCGCCTGCTGGGCGGCAAGGTCACGCTCGAGGAGGAGTAGCATGTCCTCGACCTTTGGCAACGTTTTGCACTTAAGCATCTTCGGCCAGTCGCACTCCCCCGCCATCGGCTGCTCGCTCGATGGCATTCCGGCAGGTATTGCCGTTGACCAGGAGGCGTTGCAGGCCTTTTTGGACCGTCGCGCCCCCGGTCGCGACGAGACCGCGACCAAGCGCCGCGAGGCCGACGCCGCGCACATCATTGCCGGTGTGGTCGATGGGCACACCACCGGCGCGCCCATAGCCGCGATTATCGAGAACACCAACACGCGCTCCAAGGACTATTCCGAGCTGCGCCGCAAGCCACGTCCGGGCCATGCGGACTACCCCGCGCGCGTGAAGTACCGCAACATGCACGACGTCGCCGGCGGCGGGCATTTCTCCGGCCGCCTGACGGCACCCTTGTGCATCGCCGGCGGCATTGCGCTGCAGGCGCTCGAGGCCCGCGGCATCAAGGTGATGGCGCACGTCGCGCAGATCGGCGGCATCTCCGACCTGCCCATGGACGACATGGTCTATCGCGAGGCCGACCGCAAGGCGATCCTTACGAACGATCTGCCCTGTATTGATGCCGCGGCCGCCGGTCGCATGCGCGAGGAAATTCTAGCCGCGCGCGATGAGCTCGATAGCATCGGTGGCATCGTGGAGTGCGGCATCTATGGGCTCCCCGCGGGCATCGGCGACCCCATGTTCGACGGCATCGAGAACCGTATCGCGCAGATCGCCTTTGGCATCCCCGCCGTAAAGGGCGTGGAATTTGGCATGGGCTTTGCCGTGGCCGCCATGCGCGGCAGCGAGAACAACGATCCGTACCGCATAGATGCCGAGACCGGCGAGATTGCGGTCGAGTCTAACAACGCCGGCGGCATCCTGGGCGGCATTTCCACCGGCGCGCCCGTCATGTGGCGGATGGCCGTAAAGCCGACGCCCTCCATCGGTCGCGAGCAGCAGACCGTGGACATGGACGCCATGGAAAATGCGGAGCTCTCGGTCCACGGCCGCCACGACCCCTGCATCGTCCCGCGCGCCGTCCCCGTAGCCGAAGCAGCCGCGGCGCTGGCCATCTGGGACGCCCTCCTAGAAGACGCCGCCCAGCTTTAGCCCACCCACCCCCAGGGTAGCTAATTTGGGACGGGGCTTTTTTAGCTACCCCCATATGCCAGTGAGTATTTGCCCCGGCACCCATCGATTCGCCATCAGTCAAAGGGTAGCTAAAAAAGCCCCGTCCCAAATTAACTACCCCAGGCAACGATTCACGAAAGGGGTCTCCATGGACCTTGCCGATATTCGCCAGGCCATCGATGGCATCGATACCACGCTCCTCAATAGCTTTGTCGAGCGCATGGACATTGCCACCGAGGTCGCCAAATCAAAGATCGAGATGGGCAAGGCCGTCTTTGACCCCGCCCGCGAGCGCTCCAAACTCAACAACCTTGCCAGCCGAGCACCCGAGCGCTACGAGGCCCAGACCATTACCCTGTTCCGCCTCCTCATGAGCATGAGCAAGGCCGAGCAGCAGCGCTACATCAACGAGCTCAAGGGCATCACCGTGTCGCAAAAGGCCCATGCCACGGCAGCAGCATTTGACACGCCCTTCCCTCAAACGGCCTCCGTCGCCTGCCAGGGCGTCGAGGGCGCCTACAGCCAAATCGCCGCGTGCAAGCTCTTCGACGTGCCCGATATCGCGTTCTTTGAGACCTTTGAAGGCGTTATGCGCGCCGTACGCGACGGCTTTTGCGAGTTTGGCGTACTGCCCATCGAAAACTCCACCGCCGGCTCGGTCAACGCCGTCTACGACCTGCTCGCCCAGTTCGACTTCCACATCGTGCGTTCGCTGCGCCTCAAGATCGATCACAACCTGCTCGTCAAGCCCGGCACCAAGCTCGCCGACGTGCGCGAGGTCTACAGCCATGGCCAGGCCATCGCCCAGTGCGCCGGCTTTATCGAAGCCCACAGCTTGCACGCCACCAAGTACCCCAACACTGCTATGTCGGCCGAGATGGTCGCCAACTCCGATCGCACCGACGTCGCCGCCATCGCCTCGCGCAGCTGTGCCGCGCTGTATGGCCTCGAGGTGCTGGAGCCCAATATCCAGGACTCGGACAATAACTACACGCGTTTTGTTGTCATCTGCCGCGAGCCGCGCGTCTATCCCGGTGCCAACCGTACCTCACTCATGATCACCACGGCCAACGAACCGGGTGCCCTCTACCGCGTGCTCGAGCGCTTCTACGCGCTCAATATCAACCTCATCAAGCTCGAGAGCCGCCCCATCCCCGGGCACGACTTTGAGTTTATGTTCTACTTTGACCTGGACTGCCCCTTTGGCAGCAAGGCCCTCGACGACTTGCTCGATTCCATCGATGACGTGTGCGAGAGCTTTACCTACTTTGGCAGCTACACGGAGGTGCTCTAGATGACCGATGTCACCGCAACCCGCCCCTACGGCGTCCTGGGCCGTGTGCTGGGTCACAGCTACACCCCGACCATCTACAAGGAGCTCGCGGGGCTGGAATACGTGCGCTTTGAGCGCGAGCCCGAGGACCTCGAGGCCTTTATGATGGGCGACGAGTGGGAGGGCACCAACGTGACCATCCCCTACAAGCGCGCCGTCATGGACTACCTGGACGAGCTGAGTCCGCTGGCCAAGCGCATGGGCAACGTCAACACCATCACGCGCCTACCCGACGGCCGCCTGCGCGGCGACAACACCGACTACTTTGGGTTTCAGTGCCTGGTCGAGGAGCTGGGCGTAGAGGTTGCCGGCAAAAAGGTCCTCGTGCTCGGTGCCACCGGCGGTGCCGGCACCACGGCAAGTATGGTGCTGGGCGACCTGGGCGCCGTCGTTGTGCCTGTCGGCCGCACGAGTGAAGTCAACTACGACAACATCGCGCAGCAGCCCGATGCCGCGTTGCTCGTCAACTGCACGCCCGTCGGCATGTTCCCCCACTGCCCCGCCGCGCCCTGCACGCTCGAAGGGCTCGATGCGCTCGAGGGCGTCATCGACATTGTCTACAACCCCGCCCGCACGGGACTCATGCTCGAGGCCGAGCGCCGCGGCATCCCCTGCATCGGCGGCCTGCTGATGCTCGTGGCCCAAGCGGCACAGGCTGTTGAGCGCTACACCGGTCAGGTCACCCCGCGCGAGCGCATCCTGGACGTAACGGAGCGCTTGTCTCGCCGCGAGCAGAACATCGCGCTCATCGGCATGCCGGGTTCGGGCAAGACCCGCGTGGGCGAGCAGATTGCCCAGCTCACGGGCCGCGAGCACATCGACTTGGACCGCGCGCTCGAGGAGCGTTTGGGCATGCCCTGTGCCGACTTTATCGTCGAGCGCGGCGAGGAGGCATTCCGCGAGCAGGAGACGGCGGCGCTGGCCGACATCTCCAAGCGCAGCGGCCTGGTACTCTCCACCGGCGGCGGCGTGGTCACGCGTGACGAGAACTACCCGCTGCTGCACCAAAACAGCCAGATCGTGATGCTCAACCGCAAGCTCGAGGAGCTCGCCCACAAGGGTCGCCCCATCACCGCCCGCGACGGCATCGACAAGCTCGCCGAGCAGCGCATGCCGCGCTACCGCGCCTGGGCCGACTACATCATCGACTCACGCGACTGCGCCGCCAACACCGCACGCGCCCTCCTCGACACCCTCTAAAACCTGCAAAAAAGGGACAGGTTTATTTTGGCAGGTTTTATCTGGGCAAACGTCGCAGACAGCAAGCCCCGCCACCAACCAGACCACAAAGGAAGCAACCATGAAAGCACTCGTCATCAACGGCCCCAACCTCAACATGCTCGGCATTCGCGAGCCGGGTATCTACGGCAGCGACAACTACGACCGCCTGGTCCAGATCTGCCAGGAGGCAGGCGCCGCGCAGGGCTTTGACGAGGTCGAGGTCTTCCAGTCCAACCACGAGGGCAGCATCGTCGACAAGATCCAGGAAGCCTACGGCAAGGTCGACGGCATCGTCATCAACCCGGCTGCCTACACGCATACCAGCGTAGCCATCCTGGACGCCCTCAAGGCCGTCGCCATCCCCGCCGTTGAGGTCCACATCAGTGCCGTCGAGACCCGCGAGGACTTCCGCCAGGTAAGCTACGCGCGCCTGGCTTGCTTCGCCACCATCACCGGCGAAGGCCTGCAGGGCTACGCTCACGCGCTGGAGCTGCTGAAGGAGCATCTCGAAAAGTAACGTCGCGAGCAAATCCATCAAAACGACTACGCGCTAATAAAGCCAGCGCCGGCAGTAGCGACCTCGCTGCTGCCGGCATTTTATTACTGGCATATAATCGTTGCAGTCACACTACGTCTGGAGACCCACATGCTGAGCATTCACCTGGGGGATTACCCCGGTTCCATCTACGATACCGAAACCTATTTTAGGAACTCATACTTGGACTCATGGTTCGAAGACCCCATGGCCGCACAGATTATTAAACGCGTGGACGGATCAGAGCTCATCGGTCCCCACAACATCGTAAGCAAGCAGCTGGGCTCAATCACTCCACTCGAACTGTCCGGCGGCGTTAAGACGCTGCTGCTGGTGCGCAATCTCCCAAATATGGTGTTTAACGCATCCACCTGCGGAGACAACTGTGCCCGCTGGCTACTCAAGATCGGCAAAGAACAGGATGTGCTGGTGACCCTTTACCACATCATGAAATTCCCTTGGAAGAACTTTGAAATCCGCATTGAAAACGATGGCCGCATCGTCAGAAACATGCAGGAGTTTGTCGGCGCCACGAATGACTATTTGGATGTTGATGAGTAATGAAAGGAACGCATACCGTTGTCGTAGAGCGTGCAAAGGTCAAATACACACTCACGTTTAAGCGCAATATTTCCTTTATACGCGGCAACAGCGGCACGGGCAAAACGACGCTCATCTCGATGATTCGCGATTACAACGACCGAGGACAGGAAAGCGGCGTTACACTCAGCTGCGACGTGCCCTGCGAAACGCTTTCTGGCAGACGCTGGGAGCGCGAGCTGTCGATTATCGAAGATTCAATCGTCTTTCTAGATGAGGGTAACGAGTTTATCTACTCAAAGGACTTCGCCAAAGCCGTCAACGGCTCGTCCAACTATTTTGTTCTGATATCTCGTCGCGACGCCAACGAGCTCCCCTACAGCGTCGACGAGATCCTAAAACTGGTCAACACCACAAGCAAGACGATCAATGGCCGCAAGAGCGACAGGCGCTTCTACTCGGTGACCAAGCCGCTATATGACCACACGGCAAGTATGCTGTATCAGGACCTTAACGTAGGTTTCGACAATCCCGATGCCGTAATTGTCGAGGATAGCAAGTCTGGTTATCAATTCTACAGCGCCCTTTGCAGCCGACTGGGAATCCCCTGCTACACCGCTACCGGCGTAGCAAACCTAAAACGAACGATTCACGAATGCCCCGAGCAAAACGTTCTTGCCATTGGAGACGGCGCAGCGTTTGGCCCCTACATCGAAAAGGTGCTGGGACAGCGCGTTTACAAGAACGTTCGCTTGTTCCTCCCGGAATCATTTGAGTGGACGCTTCTGCAATCCGGCCTCATCCCCAACAACGACATTCCAAAAATCCTCAAGGATCCTTCGAGCTATATCGAAAGCCGCAAGTACCTAAGTTGGGAGCGATTCTTCACCGACGTATTGATCAAATACTCGGCAGACACTCGCTATGCCTACAAAAAGGCAAAGCTCAATGAGCAGTACCTGAGGCCGCAGGCAATGGATGCAGTAGCAAACGTCTTGCCCGAGTGTTTGAAAGCAGAATAGATACGGCGGGGAGGACCAAGTTGGTTCTCCCCACTGTCATCATGCCTTCTTGATCACGTATGCCAATCCAATATCGCAGGCACAGCGTACGATTGAAGCAAAGAACCACGATGCTGGCAGCGTCATAAGCAGAGGCATCGTCTGCCAAGGGATAAACCAATCAACCGCATGGATTGCGAAGATGGCAAGGCTGGCCTGCCCGCAAAACACGAGTCCTAGCTCAAAAGCCCTCAAAACCGGCACGTCTTTCAACTTCTCCAGCGCCATCGAAACCCAACAGACGCAGTAGCTACCCGCAACAGCAGCAACCGTCGCAACAACAAATCCATCCACGCGGCGGCTCGAAAGCTCAAGCCCACTCAGCGCGGCAAGGATAAGCCAAGCGACACCGGCTCCAATAAACAGCAGAGGCTTGCACACGCTCGGCTCCAGCCCCCTCTGGCGCGCCGTATACCCAACCCACATCAGCAGCACAATATAGCAGCTCAGATCCAGATCGAGCGGCAGGTAAATACCCAAAACGCGAGAGACGCTCAAACCGCAAAAGGCAATCGCGGCACAGACAACGCCCTGCCAAACAACCCCAATCCCGCGGCGGTCAAACAACCGCACGAGCGCATTAAACAGCAGGCGCGACGTAAACAGCGCTGCTAGAAACCATGCCATGCCAACGGCAGCAACGCCAAGCCCGGGCACATCAACGCCCGAGGCAAACATAAGCGTCTCGAGCCCGCCTGCAAGTGTACCTCCCGTCAACGGAGCGTCGCTCATCAAGAACGTCGGCACCTGCCACGCCAGTGCAAGAACCACATACGGCACCAGCAGACGCGACACCGAGCCACTCAGCAGCTCACGCCACGGCTTCGGCCTAAACGTATACCCGGCAAGAATAAAGAACACCGGCATGTGAAACGAGAAGATCGCGTGCCTCAAGGGAGAGGGATTTGGGACGGTGTGCCCCACAATGACCAAAATAACTGCAATCCCCTTTGCAATATCGATCCAGTCGAGCCTTTTGCTTCCCATAGCGAACCCTTCAAAACCGCAGCACACAAGACGAAAAAAGCCCAGACCACCAAGCGGCCCGGGCTCAATAAACGATGGTGCTCCATGGCGGATTCGAACCGTCGACCTTGGGATTAGAAGTCCCCTGCTCTATCCAACTGAGCTAATGGAGCAAATAACCGCACGCTCAACCAAATAAATCAGCCAAGCGGCTGTAATTATAACCTAGTTGAACTGCTCGCGATACGCCTTGCAGACCTCATCAACCGGGCCGTCCATGCGAAGGTCACCCTTCTCAATCCAAACGGCACGCTGGCAGATGCGCTCAACCTGCTCCATGGAGTGCGAAACGAACAGAACTGTCACGTCGCCGCTCTGGATAAAGTGCTGAATGCGGTCCTCGCACTTCTGCTGGAAGAACACATCACCGACGGACAGCGTCTCGTCAACGATCAGGATATCGGGCTCGGTGATCGTCGCGATTGCAAAGGCGATACGCGCCACCATGCCCGAGGAAAAATTCTTAAGCGGCATATCAACAAAGTTCTGCAGCTCAGCGAACTCGATAATGCCGTCAAAGCTGGCGTCGATGAACTCCTTGGTATAGCCGAGCAGGGCGCCGTTCAGATAGATGTTCTCGCGGGCAGTCAGCTCGGGGTCAAAGCCGGCGCCAAGCTCAATCAACGGCGCGATGTTGCCGTGAACCTTAACGTTGCCCTCGCTAGGCTCAAGCACGCCAGCGATAATCTTGAGCATCGTGGATTTGCCGGAGCCGTTGGTGCCGACCAGACCCACAACCTCGCCACGATGAATATCAAACGAGATATGCTTAAGCGCCCTAAACTCCTCAAAAAACAGCTCGTGCTTTGCAAGCTTGATAAAGTACTCCTTGAGGTTGGTCAGCGACTCGGACGCCATGTTAAAGATCATGGTGACGTCGTCGACCTCGACAGCCAGAGGCTGCTCGCTGTAATCAACAACAGATTCAGTCATCACAGCACTCCTTAGATGTAGAGGATAAATTTGCGCTCGGACTTATGGAACACGGTGTAGCCAATAACAAGCGCAAGAACCGCCCAAGCGACGCACATACCAAACGTCATAAGCGAGGGCGTAGTCTGGAACAGGAAGATATCACGCATAAACTGCAGATAGTTGTACATGGGGTTCGCGTAAACCAAAATACGAACAAGATGAGGCATCTGAACGATAAAGTCGGTAGTCCAGAAGATAGGCGTGATATAGGTCCAAGCCGTGATGACAACACTCCACAGATGCATGACATCGCGGAAGAAAACCGTAAGGGCAGAGAGCATCATGCCCAGACCCATGCAGAAGCACATAAGCAGCAGCAGGCAGACGGGCAGCAGAATGAGGTGCCAAGAAGGCATAACGTGGAACCACAGCATGACGATGGCGACGGCGACCAGGGAGAAGGCAAAGTTCACCAGCGAGAAAAGCACCTTCTGCACCGGGAAGACCCAGCGGTGCACTTTAACCTTCTTGAGCAGCGGAGCCGCACCTACGATGGACGTCAGTGCCTGGTTCGTGGACTCGGACATCACGGCAAAGGTAACGTTACCCACAATCAAGTACAGCGGGTACATCTCGGGCGTAATCGAGCCATTGCGGCCCTGGGCAAAAATCGTCGAGAACACGATGGCCATGACGATCATCATCAGCAACGGGTTGAGCACCGACCATGCGACGCCCAGAACGCTACGGCGATACTTGATCTTAAAATCCTTGGTAACCAGCTGACGAAGGATAAATGCATCCTTCTCAAATTCGTTCTTAGCAAACGTCGCAGGCAGACTGCGAGTTTCTTGTTGCTTTGTCTGATCCGACACGGATGCAACTCCCTTACTCGTAATCGTTGACAAATGAACAGTATAGACCCGACGGCCATGCAAAAGATTCGCGCAGCAAAACTGGAGAACTAACCCACATCTAAGGATGTCAGACGCAAAAGGCTATACTTTCTAGGATTGAATGTATAAGGAGCATTGAGTGAATTCTGAATCCATCGCCGTCATCATCCCTTGCTACAACGAAGCGCTCACGATCGGTAAGGTCATCGACGACTTTCACCGCGAGCTTCCGCAGGCGACGGTCTATGTTTATGACAACAACTCGTCGGACGATACCTCACGCATCGCCACCGAGCACGGCGCCACGGTCCGCTTTGAGCCCCGTCAGGGAAAAGGCAACGTCTGCCGTCAGATGTTTCGCGATATCGATGCCGATTGTTACCTGATGGTCGACGGGGACGACACCTACCCCGCCGAGGCGGCTAAGGCCCTCTGCGAGCCCATCCTTAACGGCACGGCCGACATGACCGTAGGCGACCGCCTTTCCAACGGCACCTATGCCGAGGAAAACAAGCGCGCCTTCCATGGTTTTGGCAACAACCTAGTTCGCGCCATGATCAAGTGGATCTATGGTTACAGCTTCGATGACGTCATGACGGGCTATCGCGCAATGAGCCGCCCGTTCGTTAAAACCTTCCCTGTGCTTTCCGAGGGCTTCCAAATCGAAACTGAGCTCTCGATCCACGCCGTCGACCACCGCTGGCGCATCAAAGATGTGCCCATCGAGTACCGCGATCGTCCCGAGGGTTCCGAGTCCAAGCTCAATACCGTGAGCGACGGCATTAAAGTCGTTGCGATGATCGGCACGCTGTTCAAGGACTACCGCCCGCTGAAGTTCTTTAGCCTGGTTGCGCTTCTATTCGCGATTATCGGCCTGGCTTTGGGCATTCCTATCTTTGTTGAGTACTTTCAGACCGGCCTGGTCCCGCGCTTCCCCACCGCCATACTCGCCGCCTCGTTTATGTTCCTGTGCGGCCTGAGCCTTGCGACCGGATTCATCCTGGATTCTGTAGCAAAGGTCGAAAAAAAGCAGTGGGAGGTCAACGTGTACAGCAAATACGCCTACGACGACCAGCCCGGCCACCCTACTTCCAAGTCAAGCGAGAGGTAAACCACCATGCCGCTCATCTCCATCGTCGTGCCGTGCTACAACGAGCAGGAATCACTTCCGATCTTTCTTATAGAGCTCGATGGCGTCGTTCGCATCATGACCCAGCAAGACCCCGGCATCTCCTTTGAAGCCGTCCTCATCGACGATGGCTCGGCAGACAAAACGCTCGCCGTCATGAAAGCAGAAGCCGCGGCGGCGCATCCATACGCCATCCGCTGGCACTCTTTCTCGCGCAACTTTGGCAAGGAGGCGGCACTACTCGCTGGCCTCCAGCACGCAAAGGGCGACTATGTCGCCACCATGGATGCCGACATGCAGGACCCGCCCTCGCTTCTGCCGCAGATGTACGAGATCCTGCAGACCGAAAACTACGATAACGTCGCCACACGCAGGACCACCCGCGAAGGCGAGCCTCCCATCAGGTCGTTCTGCGCCCGTATGTTCTACAAGATCATCAACCGCATTTCCAAGGCCGACATCGTCGACGGAGCACGCGATTTTAGGCTCATGAAGCGACCTATGGTCAACGCCATCATCTCCATGGGCGAATACAACCGATTCTCCAAGGGCATTTACGGCTGGGTCGGCTTCAAGACCAAATGGCTCCCCTACGTAAACGTCAACCGCGTGGCCGGCGAGACCAAATGGAGCTTTTGGTCGCTGCTCCTCTATTCCATCGACGGCATCGTCGCGTTTTCCACGGCGCCGCTCTCCCTCGCCGCCCTCACGGGTATCGTCTTCTGTCTCATCGCCATCCTGGGATTTATCGTCATCCTCGTCAAAACGCTTGTTTGGGGCGACCCCGTAGGCGGATGGCCCTCCCTTGCCTGCCTCATTACGCTGTTTGGCGGCATGCAGCTCCTATGCCTAGGAATCATCGGTGAATACTTGGCAAAAGCCTACTTGGAAACCAAGCGACGTCCCATCTATATCATTCGAGAGTCCAACGAGGAATCTGATGACACGGCCCAATAACAGCACGCTCAAGAATGTGGCGTTCTACGCCGCCTGCTTCACGTTTTCCGTCGCACTCTTTGTCGCACTTGCAGCGGCGGGGCATGTCTACCCCTTTGGCGACAACTCGTTTCTCACCAACGATCTCAAATACCAATACATCGACTTCTTCGCGTGGTTTCGCCGCGTCCTTTTAGGCGAGGCAAACCTTCGCTATTCCTTCTCACAGGGACTCGGCATGAACACATGGGGGCTCTATAGCTACTACCTCGCCAGCCCCTTCAACCTGCTCTGCGTGCTGTTTCCCGCAGACAAGCTGACGCTCTTTGTGTTTATCATCAGCGCGCTAAAGCTTGGCTGCATTCACATCAGCAGCGCTTGGTATGTGCAAAAGCGCTTTGACCTGTCCAGGCCCGCATCATTCCTGCTTTCCCTCTCATTTACGTTTTGCAGTTGGACCATAAGTAATTTGTGTAATCCGCTCTGGATTGATTGCCTTATCCTGCTACCCATCTGCGCCTTCGGATGCTACGAGCTCATTCGCGAACAAAAAATGATACGCCTCGTTATTGCGATTGCTCTCAATGTCATGTTCTGTTGGTATACGGCCTATATCAACATCCTATTCCTCTGCATCTTCGTATTGGTTGAGTTTGTCGATTACGTCGCTGCAGAAGGATTTAGCTGGATGCTCACGCTCGACCGGGCCCAACGATTTGCAGGGGCTATGATGCTTGGGCTGCTCCTGTCCGCCTGGACCTTTTTGCCGACCATCCTTGCCATGGCAAAAGGCCGCCCCGTGCTGGCACTTGGCCCTTTGCTTAAAACAGGCCTCAAATCGCTCATCAGGGGCTTCATCCCCGGCATGTGGGTGAATAACGGGAATACGCCGCAGTTCTATTGCGGCGTCATCATGATGTTACTTGCAATAAGCCTACTGTTTAACCGCAAGGTTTCGGCCAAGATACGCATCGCAACGTTCGTCGTCACAGCCGTCCTGATCGCTAGCTCCGTTTTGAGCCCGCTCGAGTACATCTGGTGCGGCATGCGCGTTCCCAACGGGTTCTATTCGCGCACAGCCTTTTTGCTGGGCTTCTTTACGATGTGGGCCGCAGGATACGCGCTGCAGAAGCTCAAAGAACGGCCAGCATTACGTCGAGCCCATCGGCCGGCCATCGTCATGCCACTCCTGGCACTCACGGCAATTGAACTATTTGCAAACGCCCATGTCATGTGGAATCAGCTGTACGTAGGCTATTCCGAGAATGCCAACTGCACCTATGTGGCCACAGCAACTGACACGATCACAGCCATTCAAGACCAGGATTCTGCGCCATTCTATCGCATTGATCGTACGACCACGCGTGTCGATAGCGCCGCCCTCAACGAAGGCCTGGCGCTTGGATACAACCAGCTGTCCTCGTATTCGTCCGCCAACAACCCGCAGGCCATAGCACTACTCAACTCCCTTGGATACAGCAGTGTCGGCGAGTTTTCGACCCGTTATGCCGAGCCCATTCTTGCCGTCGATGCCCTGCTGGGGGTCAAGTACGCCATCGCCGAGCACGCGCCCGTGGAATACACGGCAATGCCAGAGCTGGCCGGTGCAGTAAACTCGGTATACAAGAACCCCTTCGCGCTCAGTCTTGGTATTGCGGCATCAAAAGACATCCAAAACTGCACGTTAGACGGCGAAAACCCCTTCGAGAAGCAAAACGATCTATATGGCAAAATCCTAGGCAGCAAGATTGAACTCTATACCAAGATTGAAGCCACACAGACAGTGGACAGCCAGAACTTAAGGCAGTGGAACGTCACCGTGCCGTCGGGTTCCATCGGCTATCTCTACATCAACAAAGATGCGACCGCCGGTAGCTATTGGCCCGTCACCCTTACCATCGACCAGCGAACGATCGAAAACGAGGCCTGGAGATTCGACAATAATATCCGCCAGATTGCAGATGCATCGGACGCCCCGAGCCAGCATACGGTGTCAATCGGAGTCGCAGAGGGCTATACAGACATGCCCCAAGACAATGAGCCGGTCTTTTACGCCCTCAATCTGGACGTTTTTGAGCAGATTATTAACGAGCTTAGGACGAGCGAGTTTATTCCGACGGTTTTTGAAGACGGAAGGATCGAAGGCGAGTATACCGCCAAGGACGACGGTAACCTGCTGCTGAGCATTCCGTACGATGAGGGATGGAACGTAACGGTAAACGGAACTGCCGCAGAACTAACGCCCGCCGCCGATAAGGGCTTGTCGTCCCTGAACATGCAGAAAGGCGCAAATAGGATCGTGATGACCTATAAGACTCCGGGCGCCCTTGCGGGGCTTGCAGTGAGTCTGGCGACCGCAGCCGCCCTTATTGCAGCGGGACTATACGCTAGGCATAAGAAAAGCCGCCGTTAACAAGCGGCGGCTTTTTCTCTCGAAAAGTTGATATCGGCTAAAGCGTCTTGAGGTACTCCCCAAGCTCTTCCTCCCAGTCGGGCATTCGGAAGCCGACGGACTCGAGCCTGGAGAGGTCGAGCGCGGAGTGGACCGGGCGCGGGGCGACGGGGCCCTCGGCACCGGCGTAGTAGTCGACGGTCGATACCGGCACGACCTTGTCCCCGTTGCCGTTGGCGGCCTCGAAGACGGCGCGGGCGATGTCCGCCCAGGACTTGACGGCGCCGGAGCCGGTGCAGTTATAGGTGCCGTAGGGTGCGTGCGAGCCCAGCACGTGGAAGATAGCCTCGGCCATGTCGCGCGTGAAGGTAAGGCGTCCCAGCTGGTCGTCCACGACCGTGACCTGCGTGAGCTTGTCCTCGGGGTCGGCGACGCGGTCGGAGAGGCCCTTCATCGTCTTGACGAAGTTGTGCCCCTCGCCGATGACCCAGCTGGAGCGCATGATGTAGTGGCGCGGGCAGCCGGCCACGGCGATGTCGCCGGCGGCCTTGGTCTGGCCGTAGACGGAAAGCGGGCTGAGGGGCTCGTCCTCGGTATGGACCTCGGCGGTGCCGTCGAAGACGTAGTCGCTGGACACGTGGACCAGGGCGATCCCGTGCTCGGCGCAGGTGCGGGCGAGAAGGGCCGGGCCGGTGGCGTTCGCCTTCCAGGCGGTCACGCGGCCCTCGGGAGTCTCGGCCCTGTCGACCGCCGTGTAGGCGCCGCAGTTGATCACGGTGCCGTAGAGCGACCAGTCGTACTGATCGTAGGCCTCCGGGTCGGACATATCGAAGGTGTCGATGTCGCAGAAGTCGAAGTCCTTCGCGACGCCGCTCTCCTCGGCCAGCGCGCGGACCGCACGGCCCAGCTGGCCGTTGCAGCCGGTGACGAGGGTGCGCTTGGGCGCCATGGGGACGACGTCCTTGAGCATCGGGTGGTTGAGGTCGGCCTCGGATACGGTGGCCTCATCGAGCGGGATCGGCCACTCGATGGCAAGCTCGGGGTCGGCGAGGTTCACGAAGGTGTAGGTCCTCTTGAGCTCCAGCGACCAGTGGGCGTCCACCAGGTAAGTGTAGGCGGTGCCGTCCTCCAGGGCCTGGAAGGAGTTGCCCACGCCGCGCGGGACGTAGATGGCCCTGCTCGGGTCGAGCGTGCAGGTGAACACCTTGCCGTAGGTGGCGCTGCCCTCGCGCAGGTCCACCCACGCGCCGAAGACCGAGCCGCGCGCCACGGAGATGAACTTGTCCCAGGGCTCGGCGTGGATGCCGCGGGTGACGCCGCGGCTGTCGTTGTAGGAGATGTTGTTCTGGACGACGCGGAGGTCCGGGATGCCCAGGGCGGTCATCTTGGCGCGCTGCCAGTTCTCCTTGAACCAGCCGCGCGAGTCGCCGTGGACGGCGAGGTCGACGACCTTCAGGCCCCCGATGCCGGTCTCGGTGACGGAGAGGTCCTTCTCGAATGCGATGTCTGCCATGCGGGAAAAGCTCCTATCGACGATACGGTGGTTGCGGGCGCCCCGGGCGGGCCGCAGGATCATCCCCATGCCCTGCGGTCCGCCCGGGGCGCCCCGTAAGGGCGCTCGGGCGGCCTACTGGCCCTGGGCGCGGTAACGTGCCTCGGTGGCCTCCTTGGCCGGGCGCCACCAGGACTCGTTGGCGACGTACCAGTCGATCGTCTGCTTCAGGCCCTCGGCGAAATCGGTGTGGGCCGGCCTCCAGCCCAGCTCGCGCTGGAGCTTCGTGCTGTCGATGGCGTAGCGGCGGTCGTGGCCGGGGCGGTCGGCGACCCAGTCGAAGTCCTCGGGGTCCTTTCCCATCGCCTCCAGGATCATGCGCAGGACGGTGATGTTGTTCTTCTCGCCATTTGCGCCGATGAGGTAGGTCTCCCCCATGCGGCCCTTGGTCAGGATGTCCCAGACGGCCGAGGAGTGGTCCTCGGTGTGGATCCAGTCGCGGACGTTCTCGCCCTTACCGTAGAGCTTGGGGCGAACGCCGTCGATGATGTTGGTTATCTGCCTGGGGATGAACTTCTCCACGTGCTGGTAGGGGCCGTAGTTGTTGGAGCAGTTGGAGATCGTGGTGCGCAGGCCGTAGGTGCGGGTCCAGGCGCGCACGAGCATGTCGGAGCTCGCCTTGGTGCTCGAGTACGGGGAACTCGGCTTGTACGGCGTCTCCTCGGTGAACTTGGCCGGGTCGTCGAGCGCCAGGTCGCCGTAGACCTCGTCGGTGGAGACGTGGTGGTAGCGGATGCCGTACTTGCGGACGGCCTCAAGCAGGCGGAAGGTTCCCTCGACGTTGGTGCGCAGGAACGGCTCCGGGTCGGCGATGGAGTTGTCGTTGTGGCTTTCGGCGGCGTAGTGCACGATGGCGTCGTGGCCCGGGACGATCCTATCGAGAAGCGCGGCGTCGCAGATGTCGCCCACGACGAGCTCCACACGGTCGGAGGGCAGCCCGGCGATGTTCTCGGGGTTGCCGGCGTAGGTCAGCTTGTCCAGGACGGTAACGTGCACCCCGGGGTGGTTGTTGACCACGTAGTGGACGAAGTTGCTGCCGATGAAGCCGCAGCCGCCCGTGACGATGATGTTCCTGGGCTCGAAGAGCTCTTCAGACATGTTTCTATCTCCCATTGAATCGGATTAGTACTCGCGCGGGCTGTTGACGATCTCGCCGGCGGCGACCTTCTTCAGGTGCTGACCGTAGACCGACTTGCCGTAGGCCTTCGCGGCCTCCTCCAGCTCGGCGGTCGTGATCCAGCCGTTCTCCCAGGCGATCTCCTCGGGGACGGACACGGGCAGGTCCTGGGAGTGCTCGACGGCGCGGACGAACTCCGCGGCCTCGTGCAGGCTCTCCATGGTGCCGGTGTCCAGCCACGCGTATCCGCGGCCGAGGGTGACGACGGACAGCGTCCCCTCCTCCAGGTACATCTGGTTGAGCGTGGTGATCTCCAGCTCCCCGCGGGCGGAAGGCTGAACCTTGTGGGCCTTGGCGGCGACGTCGCCCGGGTAGAAGTACAGGCCGGTGACGGCGTAGGAGCTCTTGGGCTCCGCGGGCTTCTCCTCGATGGAGACGGCCCTCCCCTGTGCATCGAACTCGACAACGCCGAAGCGCTCGGGGTCGTCCACGTGGTAGCCGAAGACCGTGGCACGGCCCGACTCGGCATTCTGGACGGCGCGCGTCAGGTGGCGCGACAGGCCGTTGCCGTAGAAGATGTTGTCGCCGAGCACGAGGGCGCACGGCTCGCCGGCGATGAAGTCCTCGCCGATGGTGAAGGCCTGGGCCAGGCCGTCGGGGCTCGGCTGCTCGGCGTAGGAGAGGTTGACGCCGTAGCGCGAGCCGTCCCCGAGCAGGCGCTCGAAGTTGGGGAGGTCCGTCGGCGTGGAGATGACCAGGATGTCCCGGATGCCCGCCAGCATGAGGGTGCTAAGCGGGTAGTAGATCATGGGCTTGTCGTAGACCGGCAGCAGCTGCTTGGAGGTCACGAGCGTGAGCGGGTACAGGCGGGTGCCGGACCCGCCGGCGAGGATAATGCCTTTCATATCAAAATCTCCTTCTAAGGAAAAAACAAAAGTGGAGAAGGCTAAAGTAATTCTATATTAATTTGACTGTCATTATTCCTTTCGGAAGAGGAACAACACATGCCAACGGCTCTGCTTACCAACCTGAACATCAACTCCCGTACTGGCTCAGAGCTTCACACTCTTGAGTTCGCCAAACAACTGCATAATAGAGGCTACGTTGTCACCTGCTTTTGCTTATGCGCCGCTTACCCTTTACTTAAAGAATTTGAAGAAGAAGGCATCGAAGTATTGACCCTAGGAGACGAGACCAGACTCGAGAATCAGTATGATTTATTTATTGCACAACACCGAGTAGTAAGTGAATACATATATTCACTTCAAAGAATTACGTTCTCATCCATTTTTATTTCAGTACTCGGGCTCTCAGATGAACATGAAGGCTTGCCCTTTTTCACAAATCTGTCAGACGGAATCATCGCCGTCAGCCATGAAGTTAAAGGTCATATAGAAAACAGTGCTCAGGCGCATAATATTCAGCTCCCCCCCGTCCACGTCTTTCCAAACTACTGCACGAAATCTTTTTACGATTATAATTACCAGGGAAATAATGGACTGAAAAGCATCTGCTGCATATCTAATCATCCCGCCCCAGAATGCCTCGAAGCATTTGATTTATTAAAAAAAGACGGAATAAGGGCCGATGTCTTTGGCTATCAATCTCAAAGTGTCAAAGTGACGCCGGAATTACTTTCTCAATATGATGCTGTAGTTTCCATCGGAAGAACCGCACAGGAATGTATGTCCATGGGAATTCCCTTCTATTGCTATGACCACTTCGGGGGACCTGGCTATATCACTCCTAATAACATCGAACATAATGCCCTTTTCAATTTTTCTGGACGACCAGAGAAACGAAAGAGCTCAGCGCAACAACTCTATAGTGATTTAGTCAATAGCTATGCAGAAGCCCAAAGGATGCAAAGCCAAATAAAGGATTTATGCATAAACAGATTCCAGCTAGAAAATCTATTCGAACAAGTCATGAGCTTTATTAATGCCAATAAAAACAAAAAGCCTTTCGCGCAGAATCCTATTTCTGATGAAGCAAAAGAACTCTACAGACTTAAGGCGATAAATTATTCAACAAGCTATGAAAACGCTTGCATTGGCCAAGGCGAGCTCTTTTATGACAAAGAATCTGAATCCAACCCACAAGCCCAGCAGTGCAATAGCTATCGGTTTAAATATAGGTACTCAACTGAAGTCGAAATAGAGCTCCCCGAGCAAATAGGAAGCGGGCTTATTATCATTAGATTCGATCCCGATAATAAGCCGTGCAAGTGCACTCTTAGTAATTACAAGCCCACTTCAAATAACTGTTTTTCCTCGAATGCAACACAAGAGACATTTCTGACATTCGACCCCCAATATCAGTTATCAGGGGCAAAAAGTATCCACTTCGTCGCAAATAAACTGGACCTCTCGGATGTTATATGTATCTGCAATCAAATAAACAAAAAGCAGACTAGTATATTTGGAAAACTGTTTCACAAGTAAAGGTCTGGCGACGTATTATGTCGCCAGACCTTTACTTCAATCTACAAAGTACTCATCGGACCGTGATACGGGTCGCCATTGACATAGTACTCCGCCCAAGCAGTGCGCAATTTACCCTGTTCGCGCATAAATCGAACTTTCTTCTCACCGGTCTCATAGCCGCGACTAAAAGATTCATAATGATACAGAAGCGCATCTGCGTCGAAAACAACTAATTTATTGAGTGAACGAACCCTCAGGCAGAAATCAACGTCATTAAACGCGACTTCAAAGTCTTCATTAAACCCATTAAGCACTTCAAATACGGAGCGCTTTGTCATCATGCACGCAGCGGTAACGGCGCTTAAGTCTTGTGAAATAACCGCACGGCGCATATAGCCCGGATCATCCCGGTCAAGATTGTTGAATACGTGAATGGGGCCGCCCATTTCGCCTTCATTTCTACAACATATCATCATTACGCCTGCATGCTGCACCGTATCATCTGGATACAGCAGCTTTGCACCGACCGCTCCAACATCATCACGCTGACAGAAAGACAGCATTGAAGAAAGCCAGCCGCTCTCAATAACCTCGGTGTCATTATTCAAGAACAGCAGGTATTTGCCGGATGTCAGTCCAACGCCATAATTATTGATAGCGGAGTAATTAAACGGACCATCCCATGTTGCAATGCGAACGTTCTCATATTGCTCGGAAACGGTGCGGTAATACTCAAATGTCGTGTCCTCTGTACTGTTATTTTCAACAACCAGAATCTCGAAGTTGCGGTAATCAGTTTTTTCCTCAATAGAGTCAATGCAGCGGCGTAAGACCTCAACGCTATCTTTATTGGGAATAACGATACTGACCAAGGGCTCTTCATTAAGAGCGTAGGCAATGTGATAGAAGCAGGCGGAATCAGTTAACTCCGCAGTTCCGTTCAGACCGCAGCGATCCAAATGCTCTTGTAGTGCCCTTCTGCCGGCATCGTCGGCATAGTTCTTATTTCCCGCACTCTTCGCAGTTGACGTATCGCTAATTCTCCAATGATAGAGAACCTCAGGGACATGATAGATATTCTGAGTTCTCTCTACTAAACGCAACAGAAAATCATAGTCTTGAGCTCCATCGAACTCTTTCCGTAGCATCAGTTCTTTAGCGAACGAGGCGCGAACGCAAAGCAGATGAGTTATGTAGTTATGAACGCGAAGCAGATCTAGATTGAAATCAGACTTGAAATGAGGGGCCACATACTCACCGGCCTCATTTAAGAAGTCCTCATCGCAATACAGTGCATCAGTATCAGGACAGTCCTGAATTCGCTCTGCGTATCTATAAAGAGCGAATGGATCGAGTGTATCGTCGTGATCGAAAAACACGACATAATCACCCTTTGCTTCAGCAACGCCAAAGTTAGTATTCCCCGAAATACCCTTATTCGAATCTAGAGTGACGACCTTAATGCGCTCATCTTTCAATTGATCCAAAGCTGAACACAGCTCAACACAATCAGGTGTTGAGTTAATCAAAATAAGCTCCCAATTTGGATAAATCTGGTTGAGAACGGAATCAATCATGTCATGAAGGAACTTAAGAGGGGTCTTATACAGTGGCACAACGATACTGAATTTCAGCGAACAACTCGTATCAAAGTCACACGAATCAAGCATTGCCAAATAGTCATGCCGCTTTGCACAAAATTCAGAATACAAACCCGGCGAAGACGCCTTATAAAAGTGTGGAGAACAGACATCTGAATAAAACTCAACAGATGCAGGATCAAAGCACAGGAAACCAGTCTGGACGGACTTTGATTCAACATTAGCGACTAGGCAATAGCTCTTCGGACCGACCGACAAACGAAGGCTAAAAGAAGTCTCTTTCCTCTTAAGCCCACCCATATCAATGGTATTGGTTCTTCCAAAATCCGGTTTATACGCTAACGTCCTGCCATCTGAATCAATAACGTCGAGTCGAGCTAAAATCTCACTATTGGGATAACAAATAACTCCTTTGCATATTAACTCAGAGCCATCTGCTGATTTCAAGAGAATAGTGGGTCTCACATGAATTTGATTTGAATAGACCTGACGATCTGAGTCGCGAATTAAATAAGACAACGATGACTTAAATCGATAATTAAATCGAGAAATCCACTTAATTTCATCCCATCCGAAGTTCTTACTAAATAACCGATTCAATTTTTGATTACTAGAAAACACAGATAGATTGAAATCTTCACCCTCAAGCAAAGGAATTGCAATTACAAGCAATGAGTCAATTAAGTGGCTTGAATACGGGATCAAATTACCAGACTTAGAAACTACATCGACAGCATAAGAGGCCGGAAGTTCACCATCAAGAGCGAAATATACAGTTCCGCAGCCGCGGACAGCAGCCACTAGCTTCATTACAATCACCTACACATTAGCGACGCCGAAAAGGCGTAGCGACGACCACACAAACAATAAACAGACCTAAGAGACTTAAGAAGATGCCTAACATTAAACCATACGGTATGTATACAAATTCAACGTGATGCTCGCCCTTGGAAACAGCGGTAGAAATAAACCCGTAATTTACTGTTATACACTCCGCTTCTGAACCGTCAACAAATGCACGCCAACCAGGGCTAGAGAGCACCGGCACCATCACGAGCCCATCGTTGTCTGAAGAAACGGATACATCGTAACGTCCCTCATCAACCTGAGTGACATTGACTGACGACATCATGTAATCATGATCGTTGTTTAAGGTTCGGTCGAGCTTGGCACAGCTATCGTCATCAACTATGGCCTCGCCGCTATTCAGACAATCCCATAAGGAATTATGATTTCCATTGATGCAGTCATTTTCCTTTCTCACATTAGAATAAAACGTTCCAAACGAGAAATGACGATTTTTGTAAATGTATATTTGATCAATTACTTCAACCAAATCAAGCCAGTCATAGCTTAATTCATCACCAGATAAAACGTACTTGACTCCAAATAAACCGGCTGCATCCCCTTCGTTTTGATCAAAAAAGAATGCGGAATAAACATGTGAAGGGGACCCATCAGTATTGCCCTGCCAAAAAGCATCCAGTAGAGAAATCTCCTCTTTTGGCCGAGTGGAATTATAGGAAGTAACTCCATCATAATTTTGGATTAAGCCATCTTGAAAGACTGACCATTCAGAAAATGTCTTGTCCATCCTGTAGACACTTGAATCATTATCCATAACGTAATTAAGGGCATTTGCCGAGATTCCAGACTCGACGAGTTGATAACTAGGAAATGAGTCCTTTTTCAAGTGAGTGCGACAAGTGACGGAAACATAAGCATCAGCCATAGAAAGCGAGACGGCAGATATTGACAAGATGAGGACAAATCGAACAAAGGACTTTACCGATAGCAACAAACATGCAATAAGCGCAATACAGACAAACATCAAAAATAACGAAAGCGCCTTTGCGTCGCCTTCGTTGCCAATACAACACAGGACGCTAATTACCAAGCTAATTAATAAAGCAACGAGAATACTCGGTTTTGAATAAAAGTGAGCACTCTGGAGCTGATCAAACACAACTGCTATCACCAAGCAGCAGCAAACCGGAATGAAAAAGGATGACCGATACTTGACCTCAGAAAATACATTTAAAAATGCAGGGAAAAAAGTATTAATCAGATATAGGCAGGGCAACACAAGGGCAATGCCGAGAACGATGTTGCGTGTTCTAGATCTTTTGGAAGAGAACAGCCAAACAAGATATAGAAATATAAATGAATAAATAACACCAGAGCACCCAATCTGAGGAAGCTCATAGTAATTCGAAGAACCAAAGTCTGAAGACCAGGTTCCAGCATAATTATTACCCATTACTCGAAGTAAAAATAAACGCAAGTCTCCCAATCCAACATTGGAAGAGAGTGCGGTCAGCACCTTTGACTGAAGAGACGGTCCGCCAGATATTCGACTGGAATCGAACAGCAACAAATATGCGACGGGAACTGAAACGACTGCCGAAACGAGCAATCCCCCTACAACTGGCAATATAAAATCGGAAAACGATTTGAAGCCCTTTGACCAGCTTTCATTCAGATAGACCCCTCGCAATAATGCATAAATTGCACAGGGCACCAATGTCATAAACGAAATATATACACTGAGAAGGGTGACGAGCGCCACACCAGCCGAAAGAAGCAATCGTCCAAGACGAGATCGATTATCGAAATACAGTTCGATGCCAACCAAAATTAAAAGAACAAAGAGGCATGCATTACCAAGAAAATAGTGATTTCCCCAAAGAACTAGGTATCCATTAATCGAATACACGAGAGACGATACAATTTTAGCTGGCTCCTTAAAGCCATAAAAACTAAGGAAGATATAAAAACCTATCGAGGCAATATAAACCTTAGCAATCTGGATGGAAATCAGCGCATATGGTAAAAACCAATCGCCCAAATATACACACGATGGAATTAGGACCAAATTAAAAGGGTCGAAGTATAGAGACTGGTAAACAAGCCTACTGCATCCAAGTCCGTAATTCTGGTTCCATACAGATACGTTCCCTCTTTGAAAATCATGAATCAAATCTAGATACAACGGGATGTACTGCTGGGTGGTATCGCTCCCAATGTCGTTGAATGCATAGACGATATCGCCAAAAATGAACTTGCGATAAACAAACAGCACAACAAGCGTTGTGCATAGGAATAGCAATGCCCAATAAAACCGATTGGTTTTATCCCTATACTTGGCGATAAGCCCCATTTTCATTACAAGCTCTGCGAAGAACCATAACCCGGCAAACATCATTAAAAATAGGAGCAGCAGCTTCATATACTAAACCTCAACAACGTTAGCAATCTGATTAAATACTCTGCGTCGCGATACGGGCGATACGCTGCCCATACCCTTCGCCGGGTACTGCCCAGCGACCATTTAAATCCTCAACGCACGGCGCAATACCGCGCTCGACCTTATCAAAACGCGGATCAACACAAGCGTTATTCAAGGGCTCTTTCGAGGCATAGGCTTTTAGATGCTGAACCTGAGCACGAAGACCGATTCGGACACTACCAAATGTTGCTCCACCCACAGTTGCATTCACAGCGCCGATTCCACCGAAGTTGCACTGTTCTGGTTTTACGCTGCCGCCAAATTTTAGCCAGCCGGTTTCGAGCATAGCCTGAGCAAACAGAATTTCTGCTTTAACACCTTCAGCATTCGCTTCCTCTAATACTATCTGGCAAAAGTCATTAATAGTTGCTGCACCCTTCGAGGCATAAATAGTCGGATAGGTATGTCCAGAAGAGTTGTACAAAGAAACCATGCTCGAAACCGAAGCGGCAGACTTACCCATAATCGGCGTGCCCAAAGTTGTGCACGCCACGAGGTCGGACTCGGAGAAGGGCGACCAGGACGATCCGTTCCAGGCCTGGACCAGGAACTTGTAGGAGGTGCCGTTCGAGAGGCCCTTCACGGTGTAGGACTCCTTGGCGCAGTCCAGGGTGTAGGTCTTGTAGCCGGAACCCTGGCGGACGGCGACCGCGTAGCGGGTCGCTCCGGGCACGTGGCCCCAGGTGAGCTCGACGGACCTGTCGCCGGCCTTCGCCGCGACCCTGGGCCTGACGGTGCCCGACGGCGCGGCGGAGCACAGGTAGCCGTCGGCGGTCGAGGACCAGGACCCGTCGAGCCGGGCCTGGACCAGGAAGCGGTGGGTCACGCCGTTGGCGAGGTCGGAGACCTTGAAGGAGGTGCCCTTCTCGTCGAGCGTGTAGGTCCTGTAGGAGCCGTCGGCCATCTTCTCGGCGACGGCGTAGCGCTCGGCGCCGGCGACCGCCTTCCAGGAGACGGTGACCTCCCCGTCGCCGGTCGCCTCGGCAGAGGCCTCGGGGGCCCTGGGGTCCGACGGGCGGCACGCCACGAGGTCGGACTCGGAGAAGGGCGACCAGGACGATCCGTTCCAGGCCTGGACCAGGAACTTGTAGGAGGTGCCGTTCGAGAGGCCCTTCACGGTGTAGGACTCCTTGGCGCAGTCCAGGGTGTAGGTCTTGTAGCCGGAACCCTGGCGGACGGCGACCGCGTAGCGGGTCGCTCCGGGCACGTGGCCCCAGGTGAGCTCGACGGACCTGTCGCCGGCCTTCGCCGCGACCCTGGGCCTGACGGTGCCCGACGGCGCGGCGGAGCACAGGTAGCCGTCGGCGGTCGAGGACCAGGACCCGTCGAGCCGGGCCTGGACCAGGAAGCGGTGGGTCACGCCGTTGGCGAGGTCGGAGACCTTGAAGGAGGTGCCCTTCTCGTCGAGCGTGTAGGTCCTGTAGGAGCCGTCGGCCATCTTCTCGGCGACGGCGTAGCGCTCGGCGCCGGCGACCGCCTTCCAGGAGACGGTGACCTCCCCGTCGCCGGTCGCCTCGGCAGAGGCCTCGGGGGAAGGAACCAGTTTACAAGTTAAATAATCGTCAGATGTATAGTTATTCCAATCACCGTTGGCATACGCTTGAACAAGAAATGTATATGTCTTTCCGTTTTCAAGCCCATCGATTTCATAGGAAGTACCAGTGCAATCATACGTGTAGGTATTGAAGCTGCCATCGCTCTTGCACAAAGCGATGGCATACTTAGATGCATTGGGGATCGAATCCCAGCTTAACTGGATTTTACCGTCGCGCATCTCAGAAACCACCGGATCAGGTTTAGCTACCTTCGAAAGGCCGAACTGATTAGCAATGGCCAGGGCATCTGCCTGACCCATTTGTTTAAGGTATTGCGGGCTGGCCAAAAGTCCGGAGTCATATTTATTGTCGATGAAACCATGCTCGACCAAAACTGCGGGAATGCCATATTGGCGACAATTTCTTATGACAGAAAGACTATCGGCCTTGCTGCCGTCAGGATAATAAAGCTGCGTACCATTAAAATCGTAATAATCATTTTTTGTACCACGGCTAACAAGACCAACAGATGCAAGCCTTTTCAAAACATCTTGACCCAGAGACTCTCCAAGTTCATTAAATGAAGAATACCATTTAGCCTGCCTCGGAATCCATATTTCAGCTCCTTTACCGCCACCTGAATTAATGTGAAAACTCATGAATAGAGACGCTTTGTTGTCTATTGCAATTTGAGCACGAGCAATAAGTTCGTTTGCAGTGTTAGCAACACCAGTAACGGAAGCGTCGGAATCACGTGTCATAATAACTCGAACACCAGCGTATTTCTGGAGTTCATCGCGGCAATAACGCGCGATTTGTAGCGTAAGATCCTTCTCACGAAGACCATTGCCGACGGCGCCGGAATCCCAACCGCCATGACCTGCGTCTAAAACGAAGACCCAATTGCGTGCCCGTGCAGATTTTTCCGAAATGGTGTCAACAGCGGATTCCAACGAATCAAACGAAGCGCCCGTGCCGTCAGTGAACACGGACTCAAGCTGGCCATCAGAGTCACCATCAGACCGCAACCGATACGGTGCAGCCACTTCGCCGACGGTAAACATCTGATCAGAAATATCATCAGGAAAAATACGAGTTACTCCTGAGGCATACTCCACTTTTAGCAAGGAGTAAACGCCGGCGCTAGAGATGCCCGAAGAGAAAAGATATGTGCCGTCAACGCTGGAAGTTACATCAAAACGAACAAGTGCTTCAGACGCCGTATTCACACAATACAGGGCCACCGGCTCATCCAACGGCGTTTCGTCAAAACCCAATGCAACTCTTTGCGTATCACCGAGAGCAACGTGACTCTTCTCGACATAAATAAACGAAAGGTTATCTACATCTGAGCTATCAGCAAAAGCATTAACAGGAAGAGCGAGAAACAGAGAAAGAAGTGAGGCAACAAAGATTGCGGTCAACAAATAGTGTTGGGTAACCTTTTGCATATACAGTCCTTAAAAGGAAAAGGCGGCCAAAAGCCGCCTTTTAGTTTTTATCGAGTGGCGTAAAAAGAAAGAACAGAGTCAGCAACATGATGACTATCGGCTTCGCTTAGACCATAGTACATAGGCAACCTGACAAGTCTATTGCTTTCAGAGGTAGTAAACCTGTCTTCCCCGTCAAAACGACCAAACATCTTGCCTGCAGGTGCATCATGCAAAGGAATGTAATGGAAAACAGCTTGGACACCATGCTCCTTAAGGTAAGAGATAAGGTCACCGCGTTCCTTAAGATCTTTACACTTAATGTAAAACATATGCGCATTATGTTCGCAGCCTTCAGGAATATAGGGAAGCTCAATCTTGCCGGCATCTGCAAGCGGCTTTAAAGACTCCTGATAAAAATGCCAAGTTGAGAGTCGATTCTCATTAATTTCATCAGCATGCTCCAGCTGCGCCCAAAGATAGGCCGCATTCATGTCAGAAGGAAGGTAGCTTGACCCACGATCAACCCAAGTGTACTTGTCTACCTGACCCCTGAAAAAACGTTGACGATTAGTTCCTTTTTCGCGAATAATTTCAGCTCGATCGCAGTAGCGCGAATCATTAATAGAAAGTGCGCCGCCCTCGCCCATTGAATAGTTCTTGGTTTCGTGGAAGCTATAGCAGCCAAAATGACCAATAGTACCGAGAGCCTTGCCCTTATACGAGCTCAAAACGCCCTGCGCTGCATCTTCGACGACCAACAAGTTGTTGCGCTCGGCAATGTCCATGATTCGATCCATATCACATGCAACGCCAGCATAATGCACAGGAACGACAACCTTGGTTTTATCAGTTATCGCCCTCTCAATGGCATCGGGATCAATATTCATTGTGTCAGGACACACGTCAACAAACACCAATGCGGCGCCGACCATTTGAAATGCCGTAGCAGTAGAAGAGAAAGTGAAGCTAGGCAGAATCACCTCATCACCAGGATGTAGGTCGCATAAGATTGCTGCAAGCTCAAGCGCGCTCGTGCCACTAGTCGTTAGCAGGATCTTATTGGAATTAAAACGGTTCTCGAGCCATTCACTACATTTTTTAGTAAAAGGACCATCACCACAAATCTTACGATTGACAGCGCAAGCCTCTCGAACATATTCCATTTCCGTGCCTATATAAGGCGGGAGATTAAAATTGATCATATAGCAGCTCCAAATGAATATAGCCCGATACCAAGCAAAATAAGAAGCAGTGAAATCCACTTCCGCCGAGACATTTTCTCATGAAAAATCGTAATACCGAATATTGTCACATATATGTAGCTGGTGGCTTCCAACAACGGGCCCATGGAAAGGGGAATCCCTTTATAAGCGAATATCGAAAGAAAGGTCGTACAAACGAAAAGGAAATAAGCACAAATCACTAGAGGGTTCAGATACTCTCGAACCCTGCTGTCATACGTCTTAAGAGCAGCATTCTTTAGCATTACTTGAGATATTGCGCTAATAAAAACGCCAAGGAGAAGAAGTAGGGCGTATCGAAAATCCACAGTACCACCCTCCTAAGCAGCATCGGAATCTGAAGAGGCAAACAAAGCAACACCAATTAAAACAATAATGCCTCCTGCAATCTGAAGGAAGCTGAGTTGCTCCTTAAATACAACTACGCCCCATACCATACCCCATACAACTGTAACGGCGCGATTGGCGTAGGCTGTCGTTAATGGCAGTCGTTTAATAATTTGTTGCCAGCAAATAGCATAAATGCCAAGCAGCATGATAATTCCGGCATAGCAGACACAAAAACCGAAAGATAGAAAAGGGTAGCCCGCCGCAAACTTACTCAAAATACCGCTGCAGGAATACAAAACCAGTAGCAGGTGAAGCGCTAAGAAAACGCGTCCATTTTTCAATCTCTATACGCCTCGCTTCGGCAAATACTTTTCCAAATTGTCGATCGAATCTGAAGTCAGGATATAGAAGCCGTATCTACTGCCGCTATCGACAATTTCATGCTCCATGTCATTATCCACAGAACTTCGCTCGACCCTCACGGACCAATCGCATTCTGCTTGTCGAAGCATCGCTAAGTCTTCGCTATCAAAAATAAATCGAATCATGGCGCAATCAGGATGCTCAGAGACGCTCAGGTCGGGCTCATGCCCAGTAGCAACAGAAATTACTGCACCCAAGAAATCAACGCCCGTTGAGAGTTCCACGAGATCGCTGCCGATACAGTCACCACCCATGCGGCTACCAATTTCGACAATACGAATATCCTCATTCTCGTTAACCAAAATCTCTGAATGAGAAGCTCCGAATTCAACTCCTAGCGAATCCAACGCGTGAGAAACAACCTGGATAATTCTAGTACGCAAAGAATCAGAAACGGGTGCCGGCTGAAGGTGACCGGTCTCAATAAAATGCGGCGATCCAGTTGTAAACTTCCTCGTCAATGCAAGAAAATGGTGCTCGCCCTTCCAAGAAATGAACTCAACACTATATTCAATGCCAGTAAAAAACTCTTCAACAACGCATGCCTTTGAAAACGAGACATCAATTGCGGAGCGTACGGCATCCTCGAGCCCTTCAGAAGACTGAAGCTTGGTGATACAACGGCTGCCAGACCTGTCAACAGGCTTAACAATTATTGGATAATTCAGATCAAGAATATCGACATCCGACACATCAGATACCTGATAGCTCTTGGGAGAGGGGTCCCCATTCTTGAAAAATACCTCACGCATTAAGTGCTTATTCGTAGACGCCTCAATACACTCTAGAGAATTAGCACACAGGCCGAGTTTATCAGCGACTTTAGACACAGTTATATTACCGAGGTCTGTACCGATAGAACAAATTCCGTCAACGCCGATCGATTTGCATTTCTCAGCAATTTGATCAATTTCGGTAATACTAATCGGATAGAAATAGTCAGCAGTTCGCTCGCCAATATCGCCGCATTCCCATGCGAAGACATGCGTTTCAAAGCCAAGTTGTTTGGCCTTAAGAATCAATGGATTTTGAAAATCAGACGCACCGATAATAGCGAGCTTTTTCGACATCTCTACTTCTCCCAATTGGCCGAAGAATTCTTTTCGAAATCATTCCAGCGACCGCTTTCCATCTCAGCCTTATAATCAAGCATCATTGAATAATAGTCTCTATAAGCTGGAACAAAGCCGAAATCACGCTCAGCCTTACTCATATCGAACAAAAATGAAGGGGTGTTGTTCTTGAGTTCCGGCCTGTAAACGATTTTCGATTTAGAGCTATCGCCAAATACCTCGATAACCGCACGAGCCTGGTCTTCAAGCTCCAAAGGAACCCCGCTTGTCATGTTATAAAGCCCATGCGTTGAATCGCTTTCCAAAGCCATTCGATATGCTCGAGCAACATCCTTCACATAGATAATGTCTCTTGAGATATGAGGGTCTCCCCATATCTCAAGGTTCTGTCCGGACGCGGCCTTTTCGATCCAGACTTGGATAGCAGACTTATACGGTTTACCATCAACTAAGATTGTGCCATGAGGTCCAACGCCGTAAACCGGAGGAAAACGGAACACAGCCCCCTGAAGACCATGTTGCTGCGAATAATACTCAATCAAGTCGTTGGCAGCATTCTTCGTGATGGTATAAACAGCGTGGTCACCAGTAAAGGAGAAATTCCTGGGCTCATCCTCAGTGATGGCATAGTCCTTTCTCCATGCCCCAGAGACATCACCATAAGTAGTAGCGGAAATTATCTTCTTGATGTCATTCATCCTGCAATACTCGAGCACGTTCACTGTGCCCATAGTATTCACCCTAACGTAATCGATGGCATTCTCTTCGTTAACCAAATCAGCAGTTGCATTGGCAGGAAGCAAACCAGCTAGAAGTATTACGCCCTCGACGTTATCAGCAGGGAGTTTTGAAAAATCTTCAGGCTTAGTAATATCAAGACTAATAAACTCGGCACCCATGTCTTCAAGGAAAGGACGAAGTCGTTCATTCCTACCGGTAGCAATAACTTGTTTGCCTGATTTGACAAGCTCGTCAACGGTATACATACCGATAAAACTAGTTGCACCAATAACAATTACCATAGCTTACTCATCCTTTCCATTGCATTCTTTTTCAATCACATACAGAGGCCTATTTTTAACCTCAGTAAAAATATTGCCAACGTACAGTCCGACGATTCCAATTGCAGACAAAATAAGCCCACCCATAAAAAAGATGGAACAAAGAAGGCTAGTCCATCCGACCTGAATTCCCGGAACACAGATTTTCTGAACTATCGCTACAATTAAAACGAGCAAAGCAACGAAGGACATTGCAAAACCAACGTTAACGGCAAATTTCAAAGGCTTATTAGACTGGGCGGTAATAAGCTCAAACGCCATATTTAGCTTTTTCCTAAAACTATAGGAAGACTCACCTGCAAAGCGTTCATCGCCAACTATCTCTATCGCAGTTTGCCTAAACCCAAGCCACTTAATAAACATTGTGTATCCACGGTTATGTTCACGCATTGAACAATACTGAGAAATTACCGCGCGACGAGCAATACTGAAGTTGCAAAGTGAAGGATCATAACTGCCGTCAGTAAAATACTCATACACTTTATAAAAAGCTCGAGACAACGCCATGGTCAAAGCGCTATCTTTTCGCTCTACCCTTTTTGCAAAGACGACATCGAAGCCCTCTAGAGCTTTATTATAAAGCTGGGGAATGGCCTCCGGCCTATCCTGTAGGTCACAATCCATTACGACAACCCAATCGCCATGGCAACAATCAAGACCTGCAGTGATTGCACGAATTTGGCCAAAATTACGAGCGAGCTTGATTCCATACACACGCTCATCAGCTTCGCATATCGACTGCACAACAGACCACGAATCATATGGATCATGATCGTCCACAAGAACAAGCTCGAAAGACGCCTCCATCTCCTCAAAAACATCAACGATTCGCTTATGCAGTTCGGGCAGCGCCTCTTTACAACCATAAACTGGAATTACAACAGAGAAATCCATAACTAGCCTTAGATTGATTTTAATAACCTACTCATGATGCATTCGATTAAGTGAACCGTCAAATCCTAGTGAAGGCAATCATCAAACAAACGCCGGGCCTATTTGATGAGCACACACTGTTGTCGAACCTCGCTTTTATTAGCGTTATTAAAACAAGGGCCGATCAGGTTGCCAGGCAAAATTTGGTGCCACATCTTATTGTCATGGGAGTTATCTCCCCAGAAAAATCCAATATGGCAATCGATGGAACCATCTGTTTTAAAGAAAATTACATCGCCCTTTTTAGCCAATCCGCTATTCAACATATCGGCAACAGTATTGAAGTGATAAACCTTACAGCCAGAGTCAATTGCATAACCATACCAGCGCCACGCATTGATATAACCGCCGCCGCCGGGCCCCGCACCCCACGGAGTATGGTTGTTATTGGCTGCGACTGCATCAACGTTTACGCCAAGAGATCTAAATACATGAGCAACAAAACCGGTGCAGTTCATACCGGTGTAGCCCCCAGGCCCTGGAGCGCCGTTAGGATACAAGCAAGTCTGATAAGAAAAGCCACTTGAATATCGAGTACCAAGATAATAGCCATTGTATTGATGATTTGTCAGCCAATTAACAACGGTTAGGCGCGGAATACCAAATACAGTGTCATTCGTACCCGTCGGCTTTACACTAACCAGATCGTCTTCATCAAAAGGCGACCATACGCCATCGAGATAAGCCTGAACGACAAACTGATAGGTCTGTCCACCGTTTAGTCCTTCAACTCTATACGAATTGCCAGTACAGTTGTATGTATAAGTTTCATAGCCACTATTCGTCTTTACCGCGATAGCATAACGCGTGGCGCCTGACACCTTGCTCCAAGACAGATTTGCGCAAAGATCCCCAGCTTTACCAGTTACACGAGGAGTAATAACACCATGCGGAACTGCGTCCACAAGCAGCGCATCACCGTAAGCAGACCAGGCTCCATCTACGTAAGATTGCACAAGAAACCTGTGAATGCGTCCATTCGTAAGATCGGAAACCGTATAACTAGTGCTCAAACAATTAGTCGTGAACGTTACATATGATCCATTCTTATACTCTGCAATCGCGTATCGCGTTGCATTGGGAACAAAGTCCCAAGTAAGCTGTATTTTTCCATCGCCAGGACAAGTGGCCTTAACATTTTGAGGGGAACGAACGTCCTCAAGAACGGCTTCACATAAGCATGCGTCCGAGGAAGAGCTCCACCTTCCATTAACAAATGCTTGTACAAGGAAGCGGTAAGTATTACCGGGATTCAAGCCGGAAACCAGATACGAGGACTCTTTGACATCAAGAGAATACGTCTTATAGCTATTTCCAGTCTTAAGAGCAACCGCGTACCTCTCTGCTCCAGGAATCTGATTCCACGAAAGAACGCAGGAGGTCGCCGTGGCTTTCTCTAAATGAGGCTTCGGAGCATTAGGATCTTCAGGAATAGCGGTAACAAGGTCCTTGCTCCCAAAAGGAGACCAGCGACCATCAATATTAGCTTGAACAATAAATGAATACTTCTGGCCATTGGTAAGTCCATTAATGGTGAATTCGGTATTACGACAGTCGTAAGTGACGGTCTTGTATCCGTTTCTAGTTTTATACGCAATTGCATAGCGAGATGCACCGGCAACTGGACTCCATTTAAGGCTCACCGAACCATCGCCAACACTGGAAATACTAACCTTGGGTGAAAAAAGAGAATAAGGCATACAGGTGATGTAGTCAGTATCCTCAAGAGCTGACAAACGATTGTAAATCTTCGCCCTTACATAGAACGTATATTCTTCACCGTTCTTCAATCCCTTAATTTCAAGGCAAGTTTGATTAGATTTCAATCTATACGACTTACCGTTCGAACATGAAACAACATATTGATTCGCGCCGGGCACGCGGCCCCACGACAGCTCGACGCTGCCGTCGCCGGCGGTCGCCGCGGGCGCGGGCTTGACGGTCCCCTCCGGCCTGCAGCGCACGAGGCTGGCGGGGCCG